>NZ_JBNNIW010000002.1:0-211994 GCF_050269715.1 Halomonas sp. NPDC076908
TGGAAGCGGCTGTTGGTGCTTGATGGATTGGTTAGGTTCTTGAAATCATAGCACTTTCAGCCGCTTTCTTTTATACCCTGTGAGAAATCCGGGCTAGCCTGTGATATGTAATAGTAAGCAAATAATTTTTAAACGTTTTTTGCGTATTGAAACAAGCGGCTTGCCAACTTTCCAATCATTAACATACAATCATGCACGTTTGCTCACCCACAGGAATACTCCACGTGAATCAATATACTTGGTGGTCTGCCACCATCATTAGCCTGGCAGTTACGCCGCTCACTTGGGCGAATAGCTGGGAAGGAAGTATCGGTGCAGGCGCCGTGTATGCACCAGATTATTTGGGCAGTGATGATTACGATACGAAACTATGGCCTTCGCTACAGTTAAGCTATGGCGAGATACTAACGATTAGCCCACGTAGCGGTATTGAGTGGCATGCTATCCGTAATAGTGGCTGGACCGTATCACCTTTTGTTGGCTACACCTTTGGGCGTGATAATAAAGGCGATATCAGGGCCTTCGAAGAAGTGGATGGTGGTGCAACGCTAGGGGTGCGCGTTGGCTATGCTCAAAGAGAGTGGCACTACAGCGTCGCAGCGAGTACGCCTATCACAGGTGATGTTGATGGCGCAGAGTTTGAAGCAGCTGCCGCATGGCGCACACCATTGAGTGAACGGCTATTTTTCTCTTTATCACCGAGTGTTCATTATTCGAATGAAAAATGGACAGAGTCGATGTTTGGCGTTTCTGCACAAGATAGCCTGCGCAGCGGCATTGCCCCTTATAATCCAGACGGTGGATACTGGCGACTGGGACTAGGCAGCAGTCTTACTTACGCCTTAACCCCCGAATGGTCTGCAACAGGCTTTGTTGGTACCAGCTACTTAACAGGTAACGCTGCTGACAGCCCTATCGTTGACGATCTAGGCAGCGAGTGGCAAACCATTACCGGCGTGTCGCTCAACTATCGTTTTTAGCGCATGACCTAAAGAGTGGCTTCTAGAAAGGTGAAGGATGGTAATTAGCAAGGGAAGGCAACGGCTCAGGTATGTTTTTCGTCACTTATCTGGCGTGGGCCTTGTGTTGGGGACGCTGCTGTTTGCCTTCTCGCTGACGCCAAGCCTACTACCACGCCCCCTGGTAGCCCAGGGGGTCGTTTCAGGGCTGAGCTTTACCGCAGCCTATGCATTAGGGGTGGTGTTTCATTGGGTGTGGGCGTATCTGCATATTCCTGAGCCTAGCCTGCGGGTAGAACGTAAAATTAAGTGGGTAGCCGCCGCACTCTGCGCCATTGTGGCGGGACTGTTCTTGTGGCAAGCCTCTGAGTGGCAGAACAGTATTCGCACATTGATGGTCATGGAACCAGCGAGTGGCACACGGCCCTTTTCTATCGCACTGATCACGCTGGCTATCTTTGCCTTTATGCTGCTCATTGCACGCCTGTTTAAGCGTACCTTTCGGCTGCTTTCACGTAAAATGGCACACTTTGTACCGCGACGTGTTTCCTATGTACTCGGCACTATCGCTGCGGTTGCGCTATTTTGGTCGGTGATCGAAGGGGTCATCTTTTCGCTTGCCTTACAAGCCGCTGATCGCTCTTATCAGCAGGTAGATGAACTAATACAAGACGACCTTTCACCACCCAATGATGCAATGAAGCCTGGCAGCGCTGAATCGCTGATTAGCTGGGAGGCGCTGGGCAGTCGAGGCCGCCGCTTTGTGACCACGGGACCAAGCGGGGCAGAGATAGGTAATTACCTGGGCGAAGACGCGCCCGACCCGGTACGTGTTTATGTCGGATTAAATGCCGCCGAAACGCCCACTGAGCGCGCCGAGCTTGCGTTAGCCGAGCTCATACGCGTAGGCGGCTTCGAGCGCTCCGCACTGGTAATAGCCACCCCTACAGGGCGCGGATGGGTAGATCCCGCCGCTCAAGATACCGTGGAGTACTTGCATCGTGGTGATATTGCCACCATTGCGGCCCAATACTCCTACTTGCCTAGTCATCTTTCATTAATTGCTGAAGCGGAATATGGCGTCGAAAACGCCCGTGCGCTGTTCACCACGGTTTATGATTACTGGACAACGCTACCCACTGACGAACGCCCCCGGCTATATCTGTTCGGTTTAAGCCTTGGTGCGCTGAACTCAGATCTCTCGTTTGATCTTTACGACATCATCGAAGACCCTTTTCACGGTGCCCTATGGAGCGGCCCCCCCTTTCGCAGTGAAACGTGGCGTAGCGTTACTACTGACCGAGATGCAGGCTCGCCCGCTTGGCTACCTACTTTCAGGGGAGGCTCCGTCGTGCGCTTTATGAATCAGTACCAAGGGTTAAACGCCACTGAAGCTCAATGGGGTGATTTCCGAATTGCCTACCTTCAGTACGCAAGCGACCCTATTACCTTTTTTGAACCTAATGCCTTTTGGCGTGAACCTGAGTGGATGCGTGAGCCACGCGGCCCAGATGTTTCACCAGATCTGCGCTGGTATCCGGTAGTCACCATGCTGCAACTGTTGGCTGATCTAGCCACTGGGACGGCCCCACCCGGCTTTGGCCATGAAATAGCCGCAGAAGATTACATTGATGCCTGGGTTGCCCTTTCAGAACCTGAAGGATGGAGCGAAGAAGAAGTGGCGCGACTACGCGAGCACTTTACTCAAGCGCGTGAAGCAAGTAAGTAACGCCTTTGAGATATAGAGTGCTTAGCTCATATAAACGTTGCTACACACTCTTTTTATAAACGATCCCTGTAGTGAGAAAAAGTGAGTATTGAAGCGCGAGATTTTTATCGCAACGGTCCTTCTCACCGGCAAGAGCAAGCCAGTAGCTTTGCACTGATTCGGCGTCAGTTTGATTTCCGCTCTATCGAAATTGGCCGCTGGGTTACGAGCGCCGAACGCGACCGAGCCGCAGAGCTATTTCACGACGCCCTTTGCGATCTAATGCTGATTCTACAGGGGCCAGAGGCGTTGATTTCGCTACGTGGCTCGTTAGCACTGCAATATGGCAGCGGTGGTCGGCCTGGTGTTTCTGCCCATTACGATCCGAGCCAACGCAGCTTTTCACTGGCCAAAAACGCAGGTCCTGGCAGTATCGCACACGAGTGGTTTCATGCTTTCGACCATTACATCGCCAGTAAATGTTTTAGCAGCACGCCTAGCGGAATGTTCGCGTCTACTGCATGGTTAGCCGACTCCTCCCCCATTCTTCATCCGCTCAATGATTTACTAATGCGTTGTTTTAAAGCCGTTTTGCTACAGCCAAAAGGTGACCAGCCCAGCGAGCTATTTAAGCACTCCGCGCAGATGGACAAAAAGCTTGGCCAGCTTTATTACAGTAAACCCGAGGAGCTCTGCGCACGCGCCTTTGAAGCCTTTGTTCAAGACGCAACCATCACCAATCACTTCCTGGTCAAAGGCACCAAAGCGTCACCCGAGGCCGAACGCGGGCTTTATCCACAGGGCGAACAACGGGAACAGATCAATAGCGCGTTTGGGGACTATTTTGGCAGGCTAGGGCGGGCTTTGGGGCGTGAAGATTAGCAGCAAACAAATAGTCTAAAATGCAATGACATAACACCAAAGGGCGGATCTACACTCAATAGAACAACAGAGGAGATTCACTATGTCACAGCAAGAATGTGCATGCCCCAAATGTACGTGCTCAGTCGATAGCACCGCCGTTGAGAAAGATGGCAAGCTCTATTGCTCACAGTCTTGCGCCACTGGGC
Organism: Halomonas sp. NPDC076908; assembly: GCF_050269715.1. Taxonomy (NCBI): domain Bacteria; kingdom Pseudomonadati; phylum Pseudomonadota; class Gammaproteobacteria; order Oceanospirillales; family Halomonadaceae; genus Halomonas; species Halomonas sp. NPDC076908. Next base: position 3,738 of record NZ_JBNNIW010000002.1, read on the forward strand.
ACGCCGATGGTTCAACTGACTGCGGTCACAACTGTAAATGTGGGAAATAAAGCCCACTATCTAATGTTTTCTGCTACTTTCACCACGCCCGACGGACACACCGTCGGGCGTTTTGGTAGGGTCGTATACCTACCACCATGAAAAGTTGCCAGCCTGTTCGCCAAGGTGCGAAATAAAGGATTAGCGACTAAACTGAAATGACATTCACTACTCAAAGGAAGAGAAAATGTCTACTACCACTATTGTTGTTATCGTTGTTGTTCTTGTCGCCGTACTTGGCGTTGGTTTCAGTGGCGGACTGCCGTTCTAATAAATAGCGTTCCCAAGGCCCAGAAACGACGAAGGGGAATCAACATGAGTTGATTCCCCTTCTTTATTCTGTGGCGGAGAGGGAGGGATTCGAACCCTCGAAGCCTTACGACTTACACACTTTCCAGGCGTGCTCCTTCGACCACTCGGACACCTCTCCACATTTTTGGCTCTGTTGAAAGACTAAACCTTTCTCTACAGAACGGCGCATATACTATTGGCTAAGCCTCGAAATAGCAAGTCTTTTCAGGCTGAAGGGCTGTTTTGCTAGCGCTGCGGCAACACTACATAGCTGCCGTTGGCTTCAAGGCAAAGCGTATCGCCACAATAGAGTTGGTGCGTCAGTGAAATCCGCCCTTTGCCACGCTCCGCGAGCCTGCTGGCAAGCTGCTCAGGGCCAGCTGGGTGATCGGGCGTGCATACTAAGCGGTAGTCGCCCGTCACCGGTGCGAAAAAACGCTGGGTAGCCTCTGCAACCACTACATCACGGGCTAGCCCACGTTCGCGCAGCCAAAGCGTTACCCAGCACCAGCCTTGCAGCGTCGTTTGCGCCGTTAGCGCACCACCAAAGCCGGTGCCTTTGTCGTTAAGGTTGGGCTGTAATGATAGCTCCCAGGTCAGCGCATCGCCTTGGCGCGTCACCTCACTAATACCTAGCGCACTTACCATAGGGATCGCGTCACTCAGCCAGCGCTGAAAAGCGGCCAAATCTTCAGGTTGGCCTTCTGGCAGGGGCAAACGTGGGTGCGGGATGCCAGGCGCTCGAGGTATATTCACCGTTAGTCCCAACGCTCCACAAAGTCAGCAACGTTATGCTGCGCCACCGGCTTATGACGTCCACCTAGCGTACCCAAATAGATAAACGCAACCACTTCGTCGTCTTCATCCAGGCTTAACCCTTTACGTACCACAGGGTCAAAAGCGTACTTGCCGCTGCGCCACATAGCGCCCAAGCCTAGCGCGTGAGCGGCTAACAGAATGCCATGCGCTGCACAGCCCGCGGAGATCACTTGCTCTATTTTGGGCACTTTGTCGAGTTCTGGCGTGACCTTAGCGATCACGGCAATAATCATCGGCGCGCGCAGCGGTTTCTTGCGCGCTGAATTGAGTGTTTCGTCATCGGCGCTAGGGTCTTCCTGGAACTCAGCCTCAGCGAATAGCTCACCCAGACGCTCACGCCCTTCTCCACTGAACTCGATAAAACGCCACGGGCGCAGCTCTTTATGGTCGGGCGCACGTAAAGCGGCCTGATAGATAGCACTGAGCTGCTCAGCGCTGGGCGCAGGCTCCATCAGCTTGCCCATTGAGCTACGTTCGTGAAGCAGCGTGAGTGCGTCCATTAATGGCTCCAAATTCAAACATGTAGCGCTAGTGTAGCACCGTCGTTTATAGCACTGCTAAGCACTGCCGTTTACTGCCTTGCTAAGCGCAGCGGCGTAGGGGGCGTTAACCCAGGCGTTGCGCGCCAGGGGCTAATATCCAACCCGCCACGACGCACATAGCGCGCCAGCACCAGTAATTGAGTGGGCTTTGCCTGGGTCATTAGATCAGTAAAAATATGCTCAACGCAGTGTTCATGGAAATCCTGATGCTGGCGAAACCCAATCAAATAACGCAGCAGGCCTTCACGATCAAGCTTTGGCCCTTTGTAGCGAATCAACACGCTACCCCAATCCGGCTGACCAGTAACAGGGCAGTTAGATTTGAGCAGATGTGAGTAAAGCGTCTCTTCAACGACCTCCTCCCCTACCACTAGATGCGCACTGCTGGGAGTGTAATCACTTACTTCAATATCCAGTTCATCTACGCATTCGCCCGGCAATTGCTGCGGCGCCAGCTCAGCGGCATTTACGTCAAACAACTCGACACTCACCTCGGCGCCTGCTGCGACGGCAAGATCATTTGCGAGAGTTTCCATCACCTTTTCGCGGTTGTAAAAGCGGGTTTGGTTGAAGCTGTTAAGATAGAGCTTCCAGGATTTAGACTCAATTAGATTAGGTGAATTTGCGGGCAGGCGAAAACGCGCTACGGCGACAATGGGTTTTCCACGTGCGTTAAGCCATGAAACTTCAAAGGCATGCCACTCGTCCTCACCTACAAACGGCAAAGCACTATCTACAATGCCCAGGGGTGACCGGTTAGCGGCGCGGGGAATGGGATATAAAAGCCCCGCATCGTAGCGCTCTGGGTAGGCGGAATCGCGCCCTAACGGTGCGTGCTCTAAGGTGTCTGGACGATGTGCCATTTTTAAAAAACTCTCTCAATTCTCTTAATTACATTTTTTGTCGCTAACTGCGGATACCCTTACCACGCTCTAACATCGTCAGCGCGATTAAAAACAGCGCTACAATAAAAGCAAAAATCGCAGCGAGTGCCCAGCCAACCGGAATATCCGATACACCCAAAAAGCCGTAGCGGAAGACGTTGACCATGTACAAAATCGGATTGAGCATGGAAACGCCCTGCCAAAATTCCGGCAGCATTGAGATAGAGTAAAACACCCCACCCAAATAGGTCAGCGGCGTGAGGATAAACGTTGGCACGATAGAGATATCGTCAAACTTGTTAGCCAGCAGGGCATTAATAAAGCCACCAATGGAGAACAATGCCGAGGTAAGCACGACAACTAGTACGGTGAGCAGCGGATGCTCCATGGTTAAACGAGTAAAAAACAACGAAACCACGGTGACAATTAGCCCCACGCCTAAGCCACGCGCCATACCGCCTAAAATAAAGCCGGCCAAAATCACCCAGTTGGGCATCGGCGACACCATCATCTCTTCAATCGAGCGCTGGAACTTGTTCGAGAAGAAACTGGACGCCACATTGGAGTAACTGTTAGTAATCACTGACATCATGATCAGCCCAGGAACAATAAAGTCCATGTAGCTGAAGCCGTCCATATCGCCAATTCGTGAGCCAATTAAATTACCGAAAATGATGAAGTACATCGCCATGGTAATAGAAGGCGGCAGCAGCGTTTGCGGCCAGATTCGCGTAAAACGCTTGATCTCTTTAAGCACTAAGGTCCATAAAGCGACCATTGTCTGGCTGAAATTCATGCGCGCACCTCCTTCTTTTCAACGCGCTGATCAATCGCTCCTCGACCACTGCTTTCCACCATCGACACAAACATCTCCTCAAGGCGGTTGGCCCGATTGCGCATGGAAACTACCTGCACGCCTTGCTCGCTTAACGCACTGAAAACATCGTTCAGCCGCTGGCCGCGATGCACCATTAACGAAAGCTGTGCAGGTTCCAACTGGCGCAATTCAAATCCTTCGATTTTAGGCACTTCTACGACCGGCTCAGCCAAATCAATCAGGAACGTCTCGGTATCAAGCTCAGCCAGTAATTCGCGCACGCTGGTGTTACGCACGATATCGCCGTTATTAATAATCGCTACGTTACGGCAAAGGCTCTCGGCCTCTTCCAGATAGTGGGTAGTAAGAATAATCGTGGTGCCTTCATCTTCATTAATGCGTCGCATGTATTCCCACATACTGCGCCGCAGTTCGATATCCACACCCGCCGTTGGCTCATCCAGAATCAACAATCTTGGCCGATGCATCAGCGCCCGGGCAATCATCAAACGGCGCTTCATACCACCAGAGAGCATCCGCGCATTGCCGTTGCGTTTATCCCACAGGCCAAGATCAGTCAGCAGTTGCTTGGCGCGGGGCAGCGCTTCGCCGCTGGTCATCCCGTAATAGCCCGCCTGGGCCAATACGATATCAATCACTTTTTCAAACTGATTGAAGTTGAACTCTTGAGGTACCACGCCTAGCTGATACTTGGCTTTGGCAAAGTCTTTATCGACATCAATGCCAAAAATGGAGACCTTGCCCGCTGTTTTCTGCACCAGCGAGCAGACCACCCCCAACGTGGTGGATTTACCGGCACCATTGGGGCCTAACAAGGCAAAAAAATCGCCCTGCTGGACATCGAGATCAATACCTTTGAGCGCCTGAAAACCGTTGCCATACACCTTAGTGAGGCCACGGATCGACAATGCCGGTTCGGCCATGAATATGTCCTGTCAGCAAAAAATAGAGAGAAGGTAAAACATTAGGGCGCAAACGAGTTTTTTCAAGGCAGCAGCTAGCTACCGAGCGCCAGACACGCGAATAATGACGCCCAGCAAGTAGCTGATGCATCATAAAATCAGGAGGAAAATTAAATTAAAAGCGCTTGGAGCGGGAAAGGAGATTCGAACTCCCGACCCTCGCCTTGGCAAGGCGATGCTCTACCACTGAGCTATTCCCGCAACGCAAACTGTACTTCAAGATCAAGATGGCGTCCCATAGGGGGTTCGAACCCCTGTTACCGCCGTGAAAGGGCGGTGTCCTAGGCCACTAGACGAATGGGACTTATAGGCTTCAAAACTGGAGCGGGAAAGGAGATTCGAACTCCCGACCCTCGCCTTGGCAAGGCGATGCTCTACCACTGAGCTATTCCCGCTTATAGAACGCTTGCTATCTAACATTCTGGCTATCGGAGGTGGCGTCCCATAGGGGGTTCGAACCCCTGTTACCGCCGTGAAAGGGCGGTGTCCTAGACCACTAGACGAATGGGACGTGTTGGAGCGGGAAAGGAGATTCGACCGGGCTGGCGTTCCAGCTCACGACCTCGTCTAACTTACCACACACCTAACTGGAGCGGGAAAGGAGATTCGAACTCCCGACCCTCGCCTTGGCAAGGCGATGCTCTACCACTGAGCTATTCCCGCATTCCGATAAACCTGACGACCGCTTATTTCAAAAGGACTTAGCTCTCAAAAGAACTTAATCCTCAAAAATAAGTGGCGTCCCATAGGGGGTTCGAACCCCTGTTACCGCCGTGAAAGGGCGGTGTCCTAGACCACTAGACGAATGGGACGTTTCATTGCCTCGTCGAGGTGGCGCGTATGTTACTCAGACCTTATTGAGCTGTCAAGCACTCCACCCTTGAAGGTTAACTTACCAGCTATCAACGAACTACACACACTGATAGCTCTCATGGCGATGCCGTTAAGCGAAACTGCATTTAAACAGTGCACCGCGAAAGCGCCACCTAAACGCAGATGGCTTCATTGCGGTGCAAACGTTTATTTTTCTTACACTTAGCTTCTGCCCTAGCAACCTATAAAATCCTTAAAAATCTTTTATTTATAATAAAATCGATTTTTTTGGCACGCCGATTGCTAACCCATAGTGTTCCCTTGCTGACCCACTCCCTTATCACGAGGTGTGCTATGTCCTTATCCCGCCGCAAGTTTCTGACCACTGCTGCTGTCTCTTCAACAGCTGGCTTAGTGTTGGGTGCCCCTTCTATCGCTCGCGCCCAGTCTGCTGAAAGTTTTAATTGGCGTATGACGAATGCCTATAGTCCCGGCTCCCCCTTTTATGTGGAAGGGCCTGGAAGCCCGACTGATGTCATTGCCAAGATCAACGCCATGTCTGGCGGGCGACTCAATATTCAGCACTTCTCTGCCGGTGAACTAATCCCGGCCTTTGAAGGGTTTGAAGCGGTACAGAGCGGCACCATCGAAATGAATGCTGCCAACAGCTACTTCTGGTCCGGCACTACCTTTGCCGCCCAATACTTCACCACTGTGCCCTTTGGCATGAGCTTTATGGGTCATATGGCATGGCTGTATCACGGCGGTGGTTTAGAGCTTTGGCAGGAGGTATATGAGCCCTACGGCATGGTGGCCTTCCCGCTTAACAACACCGGTGTGCAAATGACCGGCTGGTTCCGTGAACCGATTGAAGATATTGGTCAGCTTAACGGCCTGCGCATGCGTATTCCGGGCTTGGCTGGGCAAGTTTATGCCGCACTCGGCGTTGATGCGCGCGTACTGCCGGGTGGTGAGATATTCCCTGCACTTGAGCGAGGTGTGATTGATGCGGCTGAGTTTGTGGGCCCCTATCAAGATCGCCGTATGGGATTACACAACGCCGCCAAGTTCTACCACACCACCGGCTGGCATGAACCTGCCACCACAGGCGAGCTGCTGATTTCGAAAACCCACTGGGACAGTTTGCCAGAAGACCTTCAGATGATCGTCAAATCTGCCTGTATGGCCGCCTGTTTGGAGAGCGTAACGTGGTCTGAAGCAGTTAATGGTGAAGCAATGACCGATTTGGTAGAGAACCAAGGCGTTACCGCCAGTATGCTGCCTGAGTCCGTCGTTAACGCCCTACGCGAAGCAACGATGGACACCTTAGACACAGAGGCCAATGCTGACCCTCTAGTACGTAAAGTTCACGACAGCTACATGGCGTTTAAAGCCAATCATGACCGCTGGGCAGGCCCTAGTGAACGTGCCTGGCTAAACGACATTATCGGAGTCTGATATGCGCGCCGTGGAATATTTTGTCCACGGGATCGAGGCGGTGGTTCGGCTTTTTGGCTGGATCGCCGCTTGGACCTGCGTGGTGCTTGTGGGGTTAGTCGCAGGCGATGTACTGATGCGCTACGTATTTAGCATTGGCGCGGTATGGCTACAGGAACTGCAGTGGCACTTGATATCGCCCATCGCCCTCTTCGGTATGTCTTACCTGCTGTTGATGGGCGAGCAAGTCCGCGTCGATGTGTTTTATGAGCGTTTTCCCGTGAATGCTCAGCGAGTGATTGAAGTCATTGGTGGATTGCTCTTGCTGGCCATGGGTCTATATATCGCCTGGCTGACGCTGCCTTGGGTAGCGCAATCCTTTGCACGCAACGAATCGTCACCTAATCCTGGTGGTCTCCCCCTTCGCTGGCTGCTGAAATCTTTGATTCCTTTTGGGTTTGTCCTTCTCGCGCTGCAAGGGCTGGCCCACGCGCTGCGCCAGGCTTTCGCCCTACCCACACGAGGTGAATAACGCATGTCTCCCAATGAATGGCTAGCGATCGGCATGATCGTGGCTTTTTTCGTGCTCTTGCTGATTGGTATTCCGGTGGGTATCAGCATCGCGGCCACGGCTTTTTTCTTTGGTTACATTGGCTTCGGCCCGATGCTGTTTAACCTGCTTCCATCACGTATTTACGGGGTGGTGACCAACTACACTTTTATGGCCATACCGCTGTTTGTGTTTATGGGGGTGATGCTGGAGAAGTCGAAACTGGCCGAGGAGTTGATCGATGTGATTGGTCACCTGTTTGGCGGCCTCTCTGGCGGCATGGGCGTGGCGATTATTCTGGTTGGCGTACTATTGGGTGCGGCGACCGGCATTGTCGGTGCCACGATAGTGACCCTTGGCCTGCTCACGCTACCTACGCTGCTGCGGCGTGGTTATCCTAAAACATTAGCCACCGGCATGATCTGCGCATCTGGCACGTTAGGGCAGATTATTCCGCCCAGCCTAGTGCTGATTCTGCTGGCTGAAATTCTCGGTGAATCCGTCGGCACCATGTTTGCAGCAGCCATGGTGCCAGGACTAACGCTAGCAGCGGTATATATTATTGCCATTCTAGTAGTGGCGCGCCTCTACCCAGCATTAATGCCTCCCATCCCGGCTGAAGAACGGGCACAGCTGAGCAAACGACAGCTGCTGAAAAAGGTGATATTGGTTGTTGGCCCTCCGGTGGGCTTAGTGTTTGCGGTGCTGGGTTCTATTATCGGTGGGCTGGCAGCCCCCACTGAAGCGGCCGCCATGGGTGCGTTAGGGGCGCTACTATTTGTGGCCTGCTCAGGTCGATTAACGCGTTCGCTGCTGAGCGAAGTTGCCAAGTCCACGCTGATTATTTCGGCGATGGTATTCTTTATCTTAATCAGTGCCCAGGTATTCGGCCTGGCCTTCCGTGGCCTAGGCGGCGAGCACTTGGTTGCCCGTATGTTCGACTGGGTTCCCGGTGGCGAGTTAGGTGCACTGCTGTTTATGCTACTGCTGATGTTTGTGTTGGGATTCTTCCTGGAGTGGATTGAGATCAGCTATATTGCGCTACCACTATTTTTACCCTTCTTTGTTCAGATGGGCGTCGATATGGTCTGGCTCGGCATTCTGGTGGGGCTGGTGCTGCAAACTTCGTTTCTCACACCGCCGTTTGGCTGGTCGTTGTTCTTTCTTAAAGGCGTGGCCCCGAAAGAGGTCACCACGCTAGATATTTACAAAGGTGCTCTGCCATTTATCGGTTTACAGTTCTTGGCCGTGGCGTTGGTGTTTATCTTTCCTAGCATTGCTACTTGGCTACCTGAAGCAATTGGCTGGTAACAGCCTGCCCAATAATTTTTCATTAATAGCTTCATTAATAGCTTCATTAATAACAAGGGATACCCGTCATGCTCCACACACAACGTAGTTACGGCGGCGGCTGTGTCGCTCCGCATCACCTTGCCGCTAGCGCTGGGCGCGATGTACTGAAACAAGGTGGCAATGCGGTAGAGGCAATGGTCGCGGCAGCCGCGGCCATTGCGGTGGTCTACCCGCACATGAACGCCTTAGGCGGCGATGGTTTCTGGTTAATTCACGAGCCGGGTAAAGCGCCTATGGCCATTGATGCCTGTGGTCCAGCAGCGGGCTTGGCTAATGCAGACTTTTACGCCGGAGAAACGCATATTCCCGAGCGCGGCCCTAAAGCCGCCCTAACGATGGCGGGCACCATTAGCGGTTGGCATGAAGCACTGAATGTGGCATCACAATGGGGTAAGCCACTTCCTCTAACGACGCTGCTGGCTGATGCCATACGTCACGCAGAAGCGGGCATTGCAGTCTCGCAAAGCCAAGAGGAGCTCACCGCCAAACACGTGGAACGGTTAAGCCAGAGCCCAGGTTTTAGTGATGCCCTACTGCTTAACGGCCAAGTACCCCATGAAGGCGAACGGCTACGCCAACCGCGCCTAGCCGCTACACTTAAGCGCCTGGCAGAAGCGGGCCTGGATGATTTCTACCGTGGAGAACTGGCCACCAGCATGGCGCGGGATTTAGAGGCCGTTGGCAGCCCGTTGCGCTTGGCAGACTTTCACGCCTACCGCGCCCAGCGGGTAACGCCGCTGGAAGTCACGCTGCAAGATGCCACACTGTATAACCTACCTGCTCCGACCCAGGGCATGGCCTCATTAATGATTTTGGGCATCTACGAGCGCTTAAAAGCCGCCGAGCCCAACGGCTTTGAGCACCTGCATGGTTTAATCGAAGCCACCAAGCGCGCCTTTATCCTGCGCGACCAGAACGTCACCGACCCTGATCGCGTGCCCACACCGCTGCAGGATTTACTCAGCGAAGAGAACATTGGCCTGGAGGCCGCTCAAATCGACCCCCAGCATGCCCTCCCCTGGCCTCACGTGCCCACGCCTGGCGATACTATCTGGATGGGCACCGTGGACAGTGAAGGTCGTGCAGTGAGCTTTATCCAAAGCATTTACTGGGAGTTTGGCAGCGGCGTGGTGCTGCCCGAAAGCGGGGTACTGTGGCAGAACCGCGGTATCAGCTTTTCGCTTAACCCGGATGATTTACGCGGCTTAGCTCCTGGTCGCAAGCCCTTCCATACGCTGAACCCCGCGCTTGCCAAGTTTAACGATGGTCGCACCATGGTGTACGGCACGATGGGCGGTGAAGGTCAGCCACAAACCCAGGCCGCCGTATTCTCACGCTATGCGCTGCACGGCATGCCGCTTCAGCAAGCAGTCACCGCACCGCGCTGGCTGCTGGGTCGCACTTGGGGTGATACCAGCACGAATTTGAAGCTTGAGAACCGTTTTGACGAAACCCTCGTCACCGCCTTAGCCACAGCAGGTCACGATGTGGAAGTGCTGCCTGATGCGTTCAGTGACATCATGGGCCATGCGGGTGGCATTGTGCATCACCCGGATGGGCTGATAGAGAGCGCCCACGACCCGCGCAGTAACGGCGGCGCGGCAAGCGTGTAACTATTCTCCTCACCATTTTAAGCAGGCTGAACTTGAGCATGTGAGTGGCTGTCACTCCAGGGAGTGATAAGCTAGTCTGCTTATAAAGCCTCTGAAGAGTGGCAAACCAGAGGGAGAGGAGAACCCCATGGCGAAAATCGAAAAATCCCCTGAGGAATGGCAACAGCAGCTTACGCCGGAGCAGTACCGCGTAGCCCGTGAAAAAGGTACCGAGCGCCCGTTTTCCGGCGACTACCAAGTCAGCGATGCCCAGGGCATCTATCACTGTGTATGCTGCCACGCACCGCTGTTTGAGAACGAGCACAAGTTTGACGCGGGTTGCGGCTGGCCAAGTTTTGACCGACCACTAGGTACCCGCTGCGTGGAGGAGCATACCGATACCACCCACGGCATGCAGCGTACCGAAGTGGTCTGCTCTCACTGCGATGCGCATTTGGGCCATGTTTTCCCCGATGGGCCACCAGACACCACCGGATTACGCTACTGCATTAACTCGGTATCACTGGAATTCCATCCTGACGAGTAATCAGCGCTAAATCCTCGCAAGGAAACCCAGCAAGGCGGGCGTCATCTGCTAGAATGATCGCCCGCTTTTTTTATGCTTGCAGGAGAGACCCATGCTCGGCTGGTTCCCCGGACATATGAACAAGGCCCGCCGCCAGATTAAGGAAGTGCTGCCTGAAATTGACGTGGTGATCGAGGTACTCGACGCCCGCCTACCCTACTCCAGCGCCAACCCGATGCTGGCCGAGCTGACGCGCCATAAGCCGGTGCTAAAAATTCTTTCCCGCGCCGATCTCGCCGACCCCGAGCGTACGGCCGAGTGGGTGGCCTTTTTCGATGCCCAAGAGAATATGCGCGCCCTGGCAGTCACCACCACCAATACCCGGGAGCTTAAGACAATACCCAAGCTGTGCCATGAGTTGGCTGGCGCGGTGCGCGCAGACCGCAATGTGCGGGTGATGGTGATGGGTATACCGAATGTCGGCAAATCTACGCTGATTAATGGCCTAGCCGGGCGAAAAATCGCCAAAACCGGCAATGAGCCTGCGGTTACCAAACGCCAGCAAAAGGTGCGTATTGATGGGCGTGTTGCGCTCACCGACACACCCGGCGTGCTGTGGCCCAAAATTGAAGACCAAGCGAGCGCCTATCGCCTTGCGGCCACCGGCGCCATCCGCGATACGGCCATTGAGTACACCGATGTGGCGATTGTGACCAGCGCAGAGCTTGCCAAGCGTTACCCTGAAGCACTCACCGAGCGCTATAAACTGAAAGAGCTGCCGCCCTACACTGCGCCGAACATTCCCCACGACATTGATGCGGATGGCCCTAAAAAGCCCGACTTTCTCGCCATTGCAGGCTTCGACGGCAACGCCATTTTGAAAGATATTGCTGCACGACGTGGCGGTCTGCGCCCTGGTGGTGCGGTAGATCTGCATCGCGGCGCGGAAGTACTACTTCACGAATTGCGCGATGGCAAGCTGGGCAGACTAACCCTTGAAACCCCAGCGGATATTCCGCCGCCACCAGTGCAAAACGACGAAGACAATCAAGACCTTTCCGACGCATAATGACAGCAGCACTCCTAAGTCGCCGGGCGGTTTGGGAGGCACACCATTAAGTTGGATACTTTTGGGCCTCTAGCCACTTTTGGACAAACACCTCATGGACACCCCGCAGTCGTACGAATCACAACCGCTGAAAAAATCTCATAAGCTGCACAATGTTTGCTACGACATTCGTGGCCCAGTTCTCGACCATGCCAAGCGCTTGGAAGAGGAAGGCCAGCGAATTCTCAAGCTCAACATTGGCAATCCCGCGCCGTTTGGGTTTGAGGCGCCGGAAGAGATTTTGCAGGATGTGATGCGTAACCTGCCCACCGCCCAGGGCTACTGCGACTCCAAAGGCCTCTACTCTGCCCGTAAAGCGATTATGCAGGAGTGCCAACGCAAGCAGATTCCCGGCGTTGGTATTGAGGATATCTTCATCGGCAACGGCGTCTCCGAGCTCATTGTGATGGCCATGCAGGCGCTGCTCAACGATGGCGATGAGGTGCTAATTCCCGCCCCGGACTACCCGCTCTGGACCGCCGCAGCTCACCTTTCCGGCGGCCATGCGGTGCACTACCTGTGCGACGAACAGGCCGACTGGACGCCGGATATGGCGGATATTCGCGCCAAGATTACCAGTCACACCCGGGCCATTGTATTGATTAACCCGAATAACCCGACCGGCGCGGTGTACCCTCCTGCCGTGGTGAAAGAGGTGCTGGAGATCGCCAAGCAGCACCATTTGGTGGTGTTCTCCGATGAGATCTACGACAAGATTCTCTATGACGGCGTTGAACATACCGCCACCGGTGCCCTGGCGGACGATGACCAGTTAGTGATCACCATGAACGGGCTGTCCAAAAGCTATCGCTGCGCGGGTTTTCGCTCCGGCTGGATGACCATTTCCGGCACGCTGGCCAAACTCAATGCCAAGGATTATATCCAGGGGTTGAATATGCTGGCATCGATGCGCCTATGCGCTAACGTGCCTGCCCAACACGCGATTCAAACCGCCCTAGGCGGCTATCAGTCGATTAATGATCTTATCCTGCCTGGCGGACGACTGCTGGCTCAGCGTGATATCACCATCGAGAAGCTTAATGCCATCCCCGGTGTCTCCTGTGTGACCCCAAAAGGCGCGCTATACGCTTTTCCGCGGTTAGACCCCAAGGTCTTCAATATCAAAGACGATCAGCAACTGGTGCTCGACCTGCTGCTACAGGAAAAAATCTTGCTGGTGCAAGGCACGGCTTTTAACTGGCCAGAGCCCGACCATGTGCGCATTGTGACGCTGCCCTGGGCAGATCAACTGGGCGATGCGCTTGACCGTTTTGCTAATTTCTTGTCCCGCTACCGCCAGTAAGCCTGAGTCACTTAAACATTGCTATGACTTGAAACTGCCATGAACAGCACGTATTTAAACAACTATTCCGCGGCTCATTTCACTGGCTGTTGTTAAACCGTTTTATAAACGTTTAGGGAGAACCTGCACCATGATGCGAATTCTGCTGTTTTTAGGTACCAATATAGCGGTCTTGCTGGTCGCCAGTATCACGCTGCGCCTGTTAGGCGTTGAAGGCTATCTGCGCGGCCAGGGCATCAACTTCACCAGCCTGCTGATTTTCTGCTTTATCTTCGGCATGGTCGGCTCAATGATCTCGCTGTTCATCTCCAAATGGATGGCCAAGCGCAGCACTGGGACGGTGATTATCGAAACGCCTTCCAACGCCACTGAACAGTGGTTGCTGGATACCGTCGCAGAGCTTTCCCGTGAAGCGGGCATTAAAACGCCGGAAGTGGGTATCTTCCCCGCCCAACAGTCCAACGCCTTCGCCACCGGCTGGAACAAAAACGATGCACTCGTCGCGGTTTCGGCAGGCTTATTGAACCGTATGCGCCCAGAAGAAGTACGCGCAGTACTGGCTCATGAAATTGGCCACGTTGCTAACGGCGACATGGTCACCCTGGCGCTAATTCAGGGTGTGGTAAACACCTTCGTGATGTTCTTTGCTCGTGTAGTGGCACATTTAGTTGACAACTTCCTGAAAAGCCGCAGCGGCGGTGAAGGTGGCTTAGGCTTTATGGGCTACTTTGCGGTCGTGATTGTGGCGGAGATCGTATTTGGTATTTTGGCCTCGGCTATCGTTGCCTGGTTCTCGCGCTACCGCGAATACCGCGCCGATGAAGCAGGTGCGCGACTAGCAGGCACCAATGCAATGGTGAGCGCATTGGCACGCTTGAAAACCGAAACTGAAATGCCCGATCAAATGCCCGACACGCTGCGTGCCATGGCGATTACCAAAGGCCAAACACGCTCTCTGCTTGAGAAGATGTTTGCCAGCCACCCACCGCTGGATGAGCGCATCCGTGCGTTAAAAGAAGCCGCTTATCGTCAGTAAGTGCAAACCCATAAACCGCCCTGCTTTATCACGGGGCGGCTTTTTTGTATCTAGAAGCTGGAACGGAAAAAACGTTGCCGTGCTTGGCTTTGTTAAAGCAACCAACCTATACTTGTACGGAAATACCGTACATAAAGGAGATGTTGTGGATACCATTAGCGTCAATAAATTTAGAGACAATCTAAAAAGTGTTGTGGAGCAAGTTGTTAGCCGCCATGAACCACTCAAGGTCACTCGTAGAGCGGGAGAAGCCTTTGTTGTGATAAGTGCAGACGATTGGGAAAGAGAGCAAGAAACCCTACATGTGCTTCAAAATAAAAGCCTTATGCAGCAAATTTCCGCCTCACTTGAAACTCACTCGAACCGCCAAGGCTACAGACCGACAGAAGAGCAGCTAAATGAGATCACTGGTATTTGAGGGGAGCACCTGGGAAGCCTACGAAGAGATGCGAGAGAAAGATAAAAAGCTTCACAAATCACTTTGCAAGCTACTCAAGGAAATGCTCCGCTCTAACGACCCCTCTTCTGGATTGGGTAAGCCTGAGCCACTTAAGCACAATCTATCTGGTTTATGGTCAAAGCGCATATCCCAGAAAGATCGCCTGATATATCGTTTCGACGACAGCTCGATTTATATTTTTGCCATCGGCGGCCACTACGATCAGCCTTAAGTTATTACAGAATTGTTAGTTCAAGCTAGTTCTTGGTTAATTTGCTATTAACATCAAACCCTGCCCCCTGCAGAATGCCCTCCAGCGCTACTGCTTCACCTGCCAGTTGCACGTTGAGCGTGGCGAATTCGCGGCGCAGTGGGTAGTTGGCACGGCAGTCATCAAAGCCCTTACGCATTCCATGGTGCAGCGTTTGGCGCTGTAGCGCATCGTGGTCGCGGCGTACGTCGTACACGGCTCGCATACAGAGCCGTAGGGCATCTTCGGGTGATAGCGCGTGCTGCAAATGCAGCGACGCCAGCGCGGGTGGTGGGCAAATATCGGCAAACGTTAGATCGCTCGACTGATCATAGTGACTTGCCAGCGCTTGCTGGATCATCCAGGTGCCGCGCAGCTTGCCATCCAGGCTATGCCCGGCAATATGCGGTGTGGCCAGGGAGATCAGATCACGCAGGCCTGCATCAATGTCCGGCTCCTCCTCCCATACATCCAGCACCGCACTGATATCCCCCTTACCCGACACTCGGCTACGCAGTGCCAGGCCATCCACGCAGTCCCCCCGCCCGGCATTCAGCACAACGCTGCCCGGCGTCAGCTCATTGATGCGCTGGGCGTTGAGCAATTGATACGTTGCGTGAGGGCCTTCACGGGTCAGCGGCGTATGCAGGCAGAGCACATCGCAGCGCTCAATCAGCGCGTCTAAAGAGTGAAATCCTTGCTCTGACGCCAGGCTCTCCACCGCGGCTCTAGGCGGGTCGCAGGAAAGCGTCGCCACCCCCATGGCGGATAGCCGTGCCTGCAAGCGACTGCCCACATTGCCCACCCCCACAATGCCCACGGTACGCTCGCCAAGCGACCAACCATCGCGCTCAGCAAGCGTCAGCAGGCTGCTCAGAACATAATCCACCACCGCTTCGGCGTTGCAGCCGGGGGCGCTGGCAAAGGCAATATTGCGCCTTGCTAGCGCGGCCTGATCGATATGATCCGTACCGATGGTGCAGGTGCCCACAAAGCTCAGGCGGCTGTTGGCAAACAGCGCGTCGTTAACCTGAGTAATGGAGCGCACAATCAGCGCATCGGCGTCCTGTAGGTGAGCGGCCGTAATCTCACGACCCGGCACACGGATTAGCGTACCCAACGAGCCAAAGCAGGCGTCAGCAGCAGGGATATTGGCATCGATGACAAGTTTCATAGGCGTTTTGGTATCCGAGCTTTACAATACGCCCGCGACGGCTTGATGTGCAGGCGTGTTTAAAGGCTATCTTTTAAAGGCTAAGTAAGGAGAGTGTAGTGATCGTACGCTGGGAGACCAACCACGACTACGTGTTGGTTCATATTCACCAGGATATGTTTGGCGATTGGATATTCAGCCGCGCCTGGGGCCAGATTGGTACTCAGTTTGGTGGTCTGAAGCATCAGCTAGCCGACACCCTGGATCAAGCCCAGATGTGGCTTGAGGACGAGGCCACTATTCAGTCCTCGCGGGGATTTCGCAAAGTACTTGAAGTGGCCGATCACACCCCAGAAGGCCAGGAAGCCATGCGCCAGCTATCGCTGTTAGATATGATTTAGCCTAAAAAGCGTCGCCCGCCTCGCTGATGAGCTCCTTTGGGCGCAGCGGCGTCTGGTGGCGTAATAAATCCCGCCAGAGCGTCTTCATCCAACCAACCGCGTTCGCGCAACCAATCACTTAAGCGCTCCAGCTCAAAGCCGCGATCCAGCTCATTGCCGTCACTATCCATCAGCACCGGTATGCGAACGCCGTAGCGCTCAACTAACGCGTCGTCCTCACTAATCTCGATGTGATGCAGCCACACTTTTTGATTCGCTAATGCCGCTACCAGTCCCTCTAATTGAGAACATAGGTGGCAGCCCATCGTTGTATAAAGCGATAGCTGAATCATGTTTAAGCTCTCTCCTTACTACGTCTATTTATGACGAAGTAAAAATACATGGTGCAAGTTTGTGCGCCGCTGAAAATCAGGATCGAAGCTGCGTCCAGTGATGTCTTCTACCGCAAAGTGTTCGTTAAGCGCTTCATCTAGCTTAAAGCGCCGCTGGTTATTAGAAAATACCAATGTACCACCGGATGCTAACCGTGCCATCGCCAGCTCCACAAGACGCGGGTGATCGCGCTGTATGTCTAGCGTATCACGCATTTTCTTGGAGTTAGAAAACGTTGGCGGATCCATAAAGATTAAATCGAACTCAGCATCGGCGGTTTCTAACCAGCGGAAACAGTCATCGCGCACCACCCGATGCAGGCGGGTATCAATCTGATTGAGTGCAAAGTTGTCCTTGGCCCACTCAAGGTAGGTGTTGGACATATCGACACTCACGCTATCGCTAGCGCCGCCCAGCGCCGCCTGTACCGTTGCCGTGGCGGTGTAGCAGAACAGGTTTAAAAAGCGCTTGCCGCTGGCCATTTCACCCAGCATGCGACGTACCGGGCGATGATCAAGAAACAGCCCTGTATCAAGATAGTCGCGCAGATTGACCCATAGCCGCGCCTCGCCCTCCTGCACCTCAAAGCGCTCGCCGCTGGCGGCGCGCTTCTGGTACTGGGCGCTGCCGGTTTGGCGCTCACGGCGTTTAATATAGATCTTGCTAGCGTCAACATTTAGCGCCTCTGGCATCACTTCCAGAGCATCGTACAAACGCTTTTGCGCCTGAGCAGGATTGATCGAGCTAGGCGCTGCGTACTCTTGTACGTGCACGCGATCCCCGTAGCGATCAACCGCCAGGGCATATTCAGGCATGTCGGCGTCATACACCCGATAGCTGGTTTCACCACTCTGTTTCAGCCACTTCTTCAAGCGCTTCTGATTTTTAATCAGACGATTGGCAAACATCTGCGCATTGTCTTGGTTTTTATGCGCAGCTTGCTCTTCGCTAACCCCTGCGCCAGCCCCTTCACTGGCCGCTACCTCAGCACTGCTCTCACTCTGAACGGGCGTTGCATTGCTAGCGGCAGGCGGATGCTCTGCCCCACCAATCTCCATCAGCAGCAGCTTGGCTTCCAAAGCGCCGTTTTTAAGCGCGTACTGTTTGTGCGCCCGCATGCCCAGCCGGTGACCAAGATCCGGATTACCGGTAAAGACGGCCAGGGTCCAGCCGGGAAACAGCGCTTTGGCTTTTTCGCCTAACTGAGCATACAGGCGTACCAGCTCGGGCAGCTCACCCAAACGCTCGCCGTAAGGCGGGTTGGTGATGAGCAGGCCACTTTCTGCGGTCAGTGATTCTGGACGGGTCAGTTGAGAAAGGCTTTGCCCGTGCAAGGTAATCAGCGCGGGAATGCCCGCGCGCATGGCGTTGGCTTTCGCTGCAGTGAGTGCCGCCGGGCTCTGGTCAAAGCCTAGCAACTGGGCTTTGCAGCGCTTGCGTCCAATCGAGGCACGCGCTTCAGCTTCGCGCTTTTGCTCACCCCAGGCGATGTCGTCGTGCCCCGCCCAACCGTGGAAACCAAACCGCTCACGATTAAGATTAGGCGCCTGATCGGCAGCCATCATCGCGGCTTCAATCAACAACGTACCCGCACCACACAGCGGATCGATCAGTGGCTCGCCTGCTTTTAAACGCTCGGGCCAACCTGCACGCACCAATAGCGCCGCGGCCAAATTCTCTTTTAACGGGGCGTGGCCAACATCACGGCGATAGCCACGGCGATGGAGACTCTCACCGGAAAGATCCACCCCAATGGTTAAATTCATACGGTGCAGGTGGGCGTAGATGCGCAGGTGCGGCGTTTTTGTATCGACGTTGGGACGCTCTTGACCAGCCAGCTGCAGTGCATCCACAACGCCATCTTTAACGGTTTGCGCGCCAAAGCGGGTGTGGCGAATATGTTCGCTACGGCCGTGAAAATCCACCGCCAGGGTGTTACCTGGTGCTAAGTGCCGGGTCCAGGCAATACGCGCGACCACATCACGCACTTGGTCGGCTGTATCGATCATTGATTCGCGTACCAGCGTTAAAATAACCCGGTTGGCTAACCGCGACCAAAGGCAGACACGATAGGCAATGGCTTGGCTGGCAGTGAAATAGACACCCGCCACCGTGGTTTTACCAGGCGTGGCCCCCAGCGCTATGAGTTCATCGTGTAGCAGGCCTTCAATGCCTTTGGGACAAGTGGCTAGCAGATTCAACAGGGTATTTTGGTTCGACTCGGTCATGGTAATGGTGGCGCGTAAAGGCGCGATATTCCTGTATATAACAAAAGAGTTTACGTTTTATGACAAATTGATAGTCGACAGATGCCCCTATCATGGTCTAACAATAAGAGAGTAGCTACTGAAAAACGCATGCGTTGCCTGTCAGGGTCTTTTAGGGACATATTCTTCTAATAGACCTATGGCTTGTTAGTTTCTTTGCAAGAGTGTTCTTTGCAAAAAGAGTGCCGCTCTTCCCGTTCAGCACGTGAGTGCTAGACAGTTGAGTCGATGCGGCATCTCGCTCTTGATACAAGCTCTCGGAATTGTGGATGTCGTGCATGTTTCTATGCATATTTTTTCAACATCCTATTTCTTATCAAAGGCTTTCGTGAAAAGAGGATAGCCAATGAAACGGCAAAAACGTGATCGCTTCCAGCGGGCGTATGTCCACGGCTATAAAGCGGGTGTATCGGGTCGTTCTCGTGATGATTGTCCTAGTCAAGACGTCAATTTACGCGAATATTGGATGAGCGGTTGGCGTGAAGGTCGCGGCGACCAGTGGGATGGTATGACCGGCATTTCCGGTATTCATAAAAACCCCATGGTTATGACTTAGCGTTTTTCTAAATTTTAAACGAAAGGTTTTAAGTGAGCCCACTTTTAAAAGTGGGCTTTTTATCGGCTGGCGTTCCAGCGGCTGGCGACCCAGCGGCTGGCCACCCAGCTACCAAACAGATTTTACACCGATGCTTTAAGCTGCAGCGCTCTTGCGCACTCACCTACCAGCTTAGGGCCTTGGTAAATCAACCCCGAGTAGAGCTGAACTAAATCCGCCCCAGCGGCAATTTTAGCTTGCGCCGCAGCGGCGCTATCAATACCCCCTACGCCAATAATCGGCAGTGTAGGTAGCTGCTCTCGCAACTGACGAATAACGCTATTGGACGCATCAAACACGGGCTTACCTGATAACCCACCGGCCTCTTTAGCCTGAGAGTCGCTCTGCACTGCTTCACGAGAAACCGTGGTATTGGTGGCGATCACGCCATCAAGTGCGTTGCGTTGAATACTTCCTGCCAGTAATGCCACCTCTTCCGCGCTCATGTCTGGGGCGATTTTAATCAGCAGGGGCACTTTGCGACCCGACTGGGCATCAAGCTCTGTTGCGCGGGCTCGAATTGGGCCTAGCAACGCATCCAACTGCTCGCCAAACTGCAGGCTGCGCAGCCCTGGGGTGTTGGGTGAAGAGACATTGACCGCGATGTAATCCGCACAAGGGTGCACCGCCTCTAAACAGACTAAGTAGTCATCCAGTGCATTGTCGACCGACGTCGTCAGATTCTTACCAATATTGATGCCCACAATACCGCCGTAGTGGCGCTGCTTAACCTGCTGGACAAGATGCTCCACCCCTTTGTTATTAAAGCCAAAGCGGTTAATAATTGCGCCATGTTGGGCTAAACGAAACAGCCGGGGCTTGGGATTGCCCGGCTGCGGTTTCGGTGTCACCGTCCCGACTTCGACGAATCCAAACCCTAGCGCGCCCAGTGCATCCAGGTGGTCGGCGTTCTTATCTAGACCAGCGGCCAAGCCCACGCGGTTAGCAAACCGTAACCCCATCAGCTCAACAGGATCTTCCACCGGTTTACCAAACACCCGTTGCACCCCAGCAACACGGTGCAATGCATCCAATGCGCCTAGCGCCATGCCGTGGGAGGTTTCTGGATCAACGCGAAAGAACAGTGAGCGGGCAAGGTGGTACATGGTTAGCATCTCTTGAATCAGGACAGAACGGGCGCGTGGTTGGAAACAGTTACTCATTACTCAATGTGGAATTAATTCTGCCAGCCTAATAAGTACTCCAGTGGGAGGTAGCTTTAGCTCGCGACCATTTAAGCTCCTAGCCTAATCAGGCTAAGGGGCACCTGAGGTACCCTTCGCGCGCTGAAGCGCCCTCCCACAATAAGCTTCCAACTGACATCCCTATTCGCGGAAGTGTCGAACCATCGCTGAAATAATTAATATATAGCCCTCAAAAGAGGACAAATAACCGAAAACGGGCGCCAGTATAACGCAATAAAGCGCGCCCTGGTGGAGAACCAGGGCGCGCTTTCTAACGGTTATGCGTTGCCACTATCTGGCGCTAAGCCTCGCTATCACTCTCGGCGAGATCGACCAGTTCCCGGACAGCGACGGCAAAGAGCGCAAAACCACCTTCATTGCCGCCACGCACCTCTTCAATCAGACGGCACCAGCGGCGGTGCAGATCGGCATGCTGATCCAACCACTGGGCAACCCGCTCTTCGGTATCGTGGCTACCCGCATCGAGTTTCAGTACGCTGGTGGTGAGCGCAAGCTGCTGACGCTCGATATCGTCACGGAATGTTTCCCGTGCCTGAGCCTGCCAGGCATCACGCACTTCCAACTGTGTGACCTGCTGAATCATCCATGGCAGCTCCAGGCGGCTACCAATTTCATACAGCACCTCCGCGACCCGCTGCGGTTTTTCGTTGGTTAGGCGAGCAGCCTGGATGATACCTAACCCCGCATACAGGCTTGATGAAGCCGCTACAGTTGAGGCGAGGGCGTCAGGCACCCCCGCTTCAACTAGCGTATCCCGGCGCATGCTCCAGGCGCTAAGCTCCTCACCGCTAAGCAGTTCGCCAATACCTTCTTGCAACTGTGCCAGGCGGGGCGCGAAATACTCAATAGTGTCTTGAGTTGAAAGGCCTAAATGCTGGCGCACGAACCAGCGCGTTGCGCGGCGGGTCAGGCGCATCAGATCAAGCATCATCGAGTACTGGACACGATTCGGCACTTGATTATCGAGCGCTTCAATTTGCGCCCACAAACCCGCTAAATTGAAGCTATCCCGCGCAATAATATAGGCCCGGGCAATATCGGCACGCCCCGCACCGGTTGAGTCCATTAGGCGGCGTACAAATACGATGCCCATATGGTCAACCAAGTCATTAGCCACTTGGGTGGCGACAATCTCACGCTTTAGGCGGTGATCGTACATTTCGTCTTTAAAACGCTCGGTCAACACGGCCGGGAACAGGCGCTCTAAATGCCGGTGAATATAACTATCATCAGGAACATCTGAGGTAATCAGGTCACCTTTCAGGGTGCTCTTGGCATAGGAGATAAGCACCGAAAGCTCTGGCAGACGCATCCCTTGATCGTTACTCGAACGCTCTTTTAACACGTCATCGGTGGGCAAAAACTCTAGCTCACGATCGATTTGTCCGGCAGCCTCCAACTCGCTAATAAAACGACGATAGGGGCCCATGGATTGAAGCGACAGAATGGCTGACAGGTCCAGCGCCTGGCTTTGACGATAGTTATCGAGGATGACTAGATCCGCCACTTCATCAGTCATTTCCGCCAGTAACTGATTGCGCTGCTTGTCGGTCATATCACCGCGCTTGACCACTTCATCAATCAAAATTTTGATATTCACTTCGTGGTCGGAGCAATTCACCCCACCCGCGTTATCAATGAAGTCGGTGTAAACACGCACGCCTTTAGCGGCGGCCTCCATACGGCCTCGCTGGGTTAAACCGAGGTTACCGCCCTCGCCCACTACACGGCAGTTCAGCTCGCTACCGTTGATGCGCAAGGTGTCGTTAGCCTTGTCGCCCACATCGGCATCGGTTTCATCGGAGCCTTTCACGTAGGTACCAATGCCACCGTTCCAGATCAAGTCCACTTTGGATTTGAGCATCGCGCGGATCAGCTCATTAGGCGACAAGCGTTCTTCGCTAATCCCGAACACCTGCTGCATTTCCGGCGTCAGCGTGATCGACTTGGCACTGCGGTTAAAGATTCCACCACCGGCGGAGATTAATTCACGGCTGTAGTCTTCCCAGCTTGAGCGCGGCAGTGCGAACAGACGTTTACGCTCAGCAAAAGAGGCCTCGGCATCGGGGTTAGGGTCAATAAAGATATGCAGGTGGTTGAAGGCGCCTACCAGCTGAATTTTATCGGATAGCAGCATGCCATTGCCGAATACGTCACCCGCCATATCGCCGATACCGACCACGCTGAAATGATCGCGCTGAGTATCCACATCAAGGTTTTTGAAGTGGCGCTTGACTGACTCCCAAGCGCCCCTTGCGGTGATGCCCATTTTCTTATGGTCGTAGCCGTTGGCACCACCAGAGGCAAAGGCATCGCCTAGCCAGTGGCCGTACTCGATAGAGATTTCGTTGGCGATATCAGAGAAAGTGGCCGTGCCTTTATCCGCCGCTACCACCAGATAAGCATCGTCCTCATCATGGCGAACCACGTTTTCAGGCGCTACAACGTCACCGCCAACCAGATTATCAGTGACATCCAGCAGTGCACGGATAAAGATTTGATAGCAGGCAATGCCCTCTTTCTGGACGACTTCGCGACTGGCATTTTCAGGCATGCGTTTGCAGACAAAGCCGCCTTTGGCGCCTACCGGCACGATTACCGCATTTTTGACCTGCTGGGCTTTCACCAAGCCCAACACTTCGGTGCGGTAATCTTCAAAACGGTCGGACCAGCGCAGACCACCGCGGGCCACTTTACCGCCGCGCAAGTGGACGCCTTCAACCCGCGGCGAGCAAACAAATATCTCGAACATCGGCCGTGGCTTGGGCATGCCAGTGACTTTGGATGGTTCAAGCTTATAGGCGATATAATCTTTAAAACGTCCGCCCTCGGCGAGCTGGTAGTAGTTAGTACGCAGCGTGGCGAGAATCAATTCCATGAAACGGCGCAGCAGCTGGTCGTCGTTTAGGCTGGCAACACCCTCCAAGCGCTCGTTTAAGCTCGCCACGCATTCGTCGGTAGCATGGTTTGACTGCTCAGGATCAAAGCGCAGTCTAAATAGCTCCACCAATTCCCGGGTAATCGCAGGGTAGTTAGCCAGCGTGGCGGCAATGTAGTCTTGCGACATGCCAAAGCGAATCTGTTTGAGATAGCGGGCGTAGCCACGCAGCATGGCCACTTCGCGCCAATCCAACCCGGCACCGATGATCAGGCGGTTAAAAGCATCGTTGTCGGCTTCGCCGGTCCAGATACGTTTAAAGGCCTCGCTAAACACATCGCGCATATCGCCTAGGCTGACATCCGCACCGCTGTGCTCAAGCTCGAAATCGTGAATCCAGTAACGCTGGTCAGGAGCATTGATGTCGTAGGGGCGTTCGCCAATCACGCGCAGGCCGAGATTCTCCATCATCGGCAGCACATCAGAGAGCGGTATCTGCGATTCGCGGTGGAACAGTTTTAGATTCATGCCGCCGCTTTGCTCTTCAAGCGGACGATAGAGTGAGAGCGATAAATCGGCACCGTTATTCAACGTCAGCAGATGTTGAACATCAAAGACGGCGGTACGCGCGGAGAAGTCTTCACGGTAACTGGCAGAGAACGCCTCGCGGAAATGATCCAACAAGTGATTTGCGCGCTCTTCACCAAACCCTTCAATCATGGCGCTTTGCAGCTCATCCCGCCAACTGCGTGCCAGGCGCGCCACTTTACTTTCAAGACGCTTGAGATCGTAGTCACTGGGCGCATCGCCGTTGAAGCGCAGAATTAGTTGAATACGCGCCAACACCGACTCAGATAAGTAGGTGTTGAAATCACCAAAGTGGGCGTCTAGCTCATCGCACAGCACGTTTTGAATCCGCTGACGCAGGTCGGTAGAGAACACGTCACGAGGAACAAACACCAAGCAGGAGTAGAACTTGCCGCTGATATCGGCGCGAATAAACAGGCGCACCTGACGACGCTCGCGAATATTCAAAATACCCAGCGCAGTATTCGCCAACGACTCGGTATCAATCTGGAACAGGTCATCGCGGGGATACACCTCCAGCACCTGCATCAGTTGCTTGCCGTTGTGGCCCTGGGGGTTAAAACCGGCAATGTCCATAACGGCTTTGAGCTTACGGCGCAGCAGCGGAATATTGCGCGGCGACTCGTTATAAACCATGGAGGTAAACAGGCCGAAGAAGCGCCGTTCGCCGATCACATTGCCGTCATCATCGTAGCGGTCAATGGTGATGTAATCGGGATAAGTAGGACGGTGAACCCGAGAGTGATGAGCGCTCTTAGCAAACGATAGGAGCTGGGGTACCAGCACATACTCATTGTGCTCATCCACGCCCTCTTCGGTGCGAATGCGCTCACAGTAGCGCGGTTGGTCTAAACGGAACACGCCCAATACGCTACCGGCATCGCGCTGCAATTCACCGCCATCTAGCAAGTATTCATCGTACCCCAAGAAAGTGAAGTTATCTTTGAGCAGCCACTCTAAGAAGGCAATCGCCTCTTCGTGATCATCAGGGTCAATTTGCGGCGGGCAGTTTTTTTCAAGCTCTTGGATCGATGCGGTAATTTGTGCACACATTTCATCGTAATCGCCTACGGCGGTGCGCACATCGCGTAGTACGTCATTCAAATTACTTTCAATTTTTTCGAGCAGCGCCATATCGGTGTGCCGATCTACTTCGATCACAATCAGCGATTCGCGCGCTTCTGGGGCATCTTCATCCCGCGGGGAGGTCAGCGACTGCAACTGGTGCCGCTCGTCACGGGCGACGGCTAACACGGCGTTTTGAATGGCGTGTACCGTTAAACCACGGCGATTGAGCTCAATACGCACCGAATCGACCAGAAACGGCATATCTTCATGTAGAACGGCCACAAAGGTATGCGTCGACTGCCAACCGTGCTCTTCAAAATCTGGGTTAAATACCCGTACTTTCGGGCTTTTTGGGTCGTGATGCTGCAAAAACTGCCAGATCGACAGCGTTGCGCCATACAGATCATCCAGGCGACGATCGACTAAGTCTTCCACTGGAACGGTGGCGTAAAAGTGTCGAGCAAAGGCGTCAATGGTCGCAGCTCGCGCAGGTTCTAGCCGCGCATATAAGCGCTCCTGAAGCTGCTTCAAAAGATCCTGACGACTCTCTTCAATCGCAACGTAGTGCATCCATCACCTCGACTGCCTAGGCCATTAGTCGGCCAAAAAACGAAGGACAATAGGCCTTTAGGCCAACATAGCGGCTAGCTTACGCTACCTATCGTCGCGCCCCTAATCACTTGACGAGTTATTCATGGCGCATGCCATTTACGCATTAGGTCTTAGGCTTATTAAACAGCACGCCGCTGTAATAACACGCCGCACTCAACATGATTGGTAAACGGAAACTGGTCAAACAGCGCAAAACGCTCAATCTGATGCGTTTTGGTCAGTATGGTCAAGTTTTCGGCTAACGTGGCCGGGTTGCATGAAATATAGACGATCTGAGCGTACTCGCTGAGCTGTTCGCAGCTCTGCTCGTCTAATCCAGCCCGCGGCGGGTCGACCAGCACAGTGGAAAAATCGTAGCCGTCGAGCGCCATTTCCGCCACACGGCGCCCCACTTTTTCACCCTTAAGTGCCAACGAAAACTCTTCTGCTGACATTCGTCCAATATAGGCGTTGGTCACCCCGTTGGCGGCTAGATTGATGTTGGCACTGGCCACCGAGATACGGGATATTTCCGTGGCCAGCACACGGCGGAAGTTATCGGCCAGGGCAATGGTGAAATTGCCATTGCCACAGTAGAGCTCAACAAGATCGCCTTTCGGATCCTGATTTAAGCCTTCCTGATGGCGTTCGGCAGTCACCTCGCGCGCCCAGCTAAGCATTTTTTGACAGATATGCGCATTAGGTTGGGTAAAGCTATTTTCGACCTGCTGGTAGTGCAGCGTACGGCCATCAACCTCAAGGCGCTCCCATACGTGATCACGCGTCAACACAATGCGCTGCTTGCGGGAGCGGCCAATAATCATAATACCGAGTTTAACTTCTAGCGCACGGGCTTCGCGCTCCCACTCATCGCCTAGCGGACGATGATAAATCAGCGTTACCAGCGCCTCACCCGAAAGTGTGGTTAAAAACTCAACCTGAAACAGTCGACGGCGCAGCTCGTCAGACTGACGGCAGGCTTCGCGCAGTTGAGGCATTAATTGATTAATACGTTCACTGGCCACGGCGTACTGGTCTAGGCGAATGACGCGTTTATTCTTAGGGTTCTCGGCGTCCACCTCGAACATGGCGTAGAACAGGTCATCATCTTCGTGCCAAATACGAAACTCACAGCGCTGGCGATAGTAGCCTGGCGGTGATTCAAACACTTCCAGCGCTGGCGGCTGAAAAGTGGCAAAGGTACTTTCCAGATAGTCGCGTTTAGCGGCTAGCTGTTCGGCGTAACGTTCGGGTTCTACAACGGGGATAGACAAGGCTGCTCCTGTTAAACTCGTTAAGAAATAGTAGCGACAAACACGGTTACAAGCCCACGTTTAGCAACTGAGGGGCTTTAAACCCGTAGCGAGCCATACCAGCGGTTAGGTTGGCGGCGGGCGCGGTGGTAAAACAGCGACCATCGTGCTGCTCACTCCTCAGCTCATCCACTACTTGTGCAACCCGCCGGGCAATGGCATCGCCGGAATCAATCCAATTAAGTGGCACTGGGGCAAGCTGTACCAGCCAGGGTTTAAGCAGCGGAAAATGGGTGCAACCCAGTACCACGGTATCTAGCGCGGGATGGTCAAATGAGATCGGCATGACGGCTTGCCACAGCGGTGCAAGTGCCGTCTGAATACGCTGGGTATCGGGCGTACCCCCCGCCAGATACGACTCTGCTTCGACGACTAAGGGTTCAGCAGCCACGCGTGTGATAACACAGTCGCTTGCAAAGCTATCAATCAAGCGCTGGGTATAGGGTCGCCCCACCGTGGCTTTGGTGGCTAATAATCCGATATGGCGTGTTTGACTGATGGCCGCAGCGGGTTTAATCGCAGGCACGGTACCCACGACGGGAATCGCCAGCCGTGCGCGTAAGTTTTCTAATACTAGGGTGCTTGCCGTGTTACAGGCGACCACCAGCACGCTGGGTTGACAGGCTTCTACAGCGGCCCGACAGACCGCCACGATCCGCTCAGCCAGCGCTGCGTCATCGCGCAGCCCATACGGCAACCAAGCATTATCACAGGCATAGCACATGGCAGCATCGGGGTAGTGCTGCCGCAGCGACTGTGCCACCGATAGGCCACCGACGCCAGAATCAAAAATTAACACGGGGCCTGTCATTACAGTTCTTTCATCACTGACCTTGCATCAAGGTATTGGCACGACTTATCAGCGGCGAGATGGCCGAGAATATGACTGCCTGCAATTAAAACGGGGCCGCTAGTTTAGCATGCCCCGCCTGAGAGTTGACCGATTGTGATGACCGCGATGAAAAGCTATTTTCGGCTATACCGCCGGTACGTCTGCCCCGCGCAGCTCGGCATAAAGTTCGGGATAGGCTTCCTGCAGGTGCTCTAACTCCTTCTCAGCACCTTCGGGCAGCGCTTGACGCAGCTCTTCCATATCTTCTGGGCTAAAATGCTCGTCGATTAGCGGGAATAGTCCTTCGCGCTCATGACGTAGGTAGGCACGGTGCGCTTCTAGATAGTCTTTCAGATCCTCAGCAAAGCGATCCATCGGCAGCACGTTATCCATTAGGATCATATCAATATCGTCGGAAAGGCGCAGCAAGCGTGGCTTTAGTTCGCGATAATCATTCGCCATCTTCTCGGTAAGGGCTAGATGTTCAGGGGCCTGGGTTTGCAGCCGCTCAACGCAGACGCGCTCAAGCGGCGCGGCAAAACCGTCCATATAGGACAAAATATAATCGACCACCTCACGCATCAGCTTGAAGTTGGGTCGCTCACCCAGCGTTAAGGTTTTTTGCTTGAGCTGTAGCACATGGAGCAATCTCGCCATGTTGGCATGATCTAGACGTAGTTGGTTTAACATCGAACCGTCTCCTTTGTTGTGTCATGCCTGCCGTCATGCTTACCGAGCTGACAGCATGCGATCATAAGCGCGCAGTATAGAAAACATGTCATATTGAAAATATGTCGTTCTTAATACGTGTAGCAATTAGACCATCTAATTGCTAAGCATATCGTAACGTGAGCGTGTCATAGCTAACGCCGGTTATCTTCAACAATGCCCTTCTGGCGTTATCCTAGCAAGTGTATCTTGCTGGCAGGTTACGCCAAGATAGCTCGCCATGCTGCGGTTTACCACTGACACTTGTTGGCACTTTGTTGTTCAACGTCTCGATTTACAACGGAAGTTTACATGGATCTTTTTGACAGCACCCAAGCGGTACCTGCAGAGGACGCCCCATTAGCCTTTCGTATGCGTCCACGTCGTTTGGACGATTACGTGGGGCAACAAGCGCTGGTCGGACCAGATAAACCCTTACGTCGAATGGCGGAATCAGGCGTTGTGCGCTCAATGATCCTTTGGGGGCCGCCGGGGGTGGGCAAAACCACTCTGGCAGAGCTATTGGCCAAGGCTTCTCAAGCCCACTTAGAGCATCTCAGCGCGGTGATGGCCGGGGTGAAGGAGATCCGCGCCGTGGTCGAGCGCGCCCAGCAGATGTCCTCCTCGGTTATCCTCTTTTTAGATGAGATTCATCGCCTCAACAAGAGCCAGCAGGATGCCCTACTGCCCCATGTGGAGTCCGGCCTGCTGACGCTGATTGGCGCCACCACTGAAAATCCATCGTTTGAAGTCAACTCGGCACTGCTCTCCCGAGCGCGGGTTTATGTGCTCAAATCGCTCACCCAGGAAGAACTGATGACGGTGATGCGACAAGCCCTTAGCGACGTTGAACGCGGGCTTGGCAAGCGTGATATTCAGGTGGCTGACGACGTGTTAACCGCCCTAGCTCATGCAAGCGCAGGTGACGCGCGCCGCGCACTTGGACTACTGGAAACCGCATGTGATTTTGCCGCCCAAGAAGCGGGGCGTGAGGTACTCCACAAAGACGTATTAGCCGATGTGATTGGCCATCAAGCCAGTGCCTTTGATAAGCAGGGTGACGCCTATTATGACTTGCTGTCGGCAATTCATAAGTCGATACGCTCTTCGCGTCCTAACGCAGCACTTTTATATATGGCGCGCTTTATGCAGGGCGGTGGCGACCCGCTTGATGTAGTGCGCAGGCTTACCGCTATCGCCTCGGAAGATGTCGGCAATGCTGACCCGCGTGCGCTTCCATTGGTGATTGCGGCCTGGGATGCTTACCTGCGCCTAGGCGATTACGAAGGACAGCGAGCGATAGCTCACGCAGCGATTCATTTAGCGGTGGCCCCCAAAAGCAACCGCATTGATCGCGCCTGGAATGAGGCTAAGCAGTATGTGCGTCAGCAGCCACAGGTTGAGGTACCGACGTATCTACGCAACGCGCCGACCAAGCTGATGGAGCAATTGGGCCACGGCGAGGGTTACCGCTACGCACACAGCGAGCCAGACGGTTACCCAGCGGGCAGCGCTCATGACTGCTGGCCTGAAGAGCTGCCGAAAGCCAGCTTCTTTAAACCAAGCACCATTGGTCATGAAAAACGCTTTGGGGAAATCATGGCGTGGCGGGAAAACCGCGATCAAGAAGCAGATCAGGCGCCCTAAGGCGCCTGATTCTGATTGATAGAACATGTCTAATGCGTCTGCTTACCACTCTTCGCGGATTACATCGGTGCCTTCAGGGATGTCAAAGTCGAACATGCTGCGGGCAATGTTGCCGTTGAGCGTAATATTGCTAAAGGTAATGGCGGTGCGCTGCCCAGTGCTGTCCATCATCCACAGCTCGGTTAACGTTTCGCTGTCGAACACCATACTTAGCTCTTCAAACAGCGTATCGGCAGAGATGGGTACCAGCGTAAAAACGTCGTTACCGCCATCCTGTTCGTAAAAAACCTCATAACTTTCGGTTAGCTCGCTAACACGACCAGAGAGCAGTAGCGCAGGCGTATGGGAGACACGATCATCCATGGCTTGAACCGTCACTTGTTCAAGATCGGGGTCATACATGTACACGTCATCGCCATCAGAAACGACTGTCTGGGAATACGGCGCTTCCACTTCCCAGCGCAGCATGCCTGGCCGTGAAAGCCACATTTCTCCACGTGCGCTCTGCAAGCGGTTGCCGCCACCATCTAAAATCTGCTGCTCAAAAGTAGCCTGGTAGCTTTCCAGTGGATCCAAGCGTTCTGTCAGACGTTCTGCAGCGTCGTCAGCCCATACCGGCGCACCAAATGTTAAACCTAACGCGCTGACGGCTAGCGCCAGTGATGAAGGTAGTTTTGTTTGCGTATCGCGCATGTGCTCTCCCTAGGCAACCGTTGCCAAATAACCAATATTGAATAACTATTTTTAAAAACTTGTGTGCAAGCTCGCCTTAATGGAACTAGCTGAATGTAGTAATAAGACGTGAAAAGCGCCGCGGGGTTTCACCCGCGGCGCAACTTCCACGCTTATTGCATAATTGTGTTTTTCAACACCGCGTTTGAAACCAGCCACTTGCGCCAGTGGGAGGTCGCTTTAGCTCGCGACCAATCAACTGGCCTAGTGACCTACCGGAGGCGGCGCAAGTACATCGCGCGCCCCGTTAGACCCCATAGCGGTAACCACACCAGCACCTTCCATTGCTTCAACTAAACGTGCCGCACGGTTATAGCCGATCTTAAAACGGCGCTGAACAGCAGAAATGGACGCTTTACGGGTTTCAGTGACAAACTGAACGGCTTCATCGTAGAGCGCATCTTGCTCTGCGTCGTCACCATCTACTCCTTCGGCCTCAAGACCGGTTAGGGCGTCTGCCGTCACACCGCCAGAGAGAATCTCTTCGATATACTGCGGTGCGCCACGGCGTTTCCAGTCATCGACCACGCGGTGTACCTCATCATCATCAACGAAGGCACCGTGGATACGGTTAGGCGGTCCAGACCCAGCAGGCAAATAGAGCATATCGCCATGACCCAGCAAACTTTCGGCACCGCCTTGATCCAGAATCGTGCGCGAATCAATTCTTGATGAAACCTGGAACGCCATCCGCGATGGAATATTGGCTTTAATCAAGCCCGTCACAACATCCACCGAGGGGCGCTGAGTAGCCAAAATCAAATGGATACCGGCAGCGCGCGCCTTTTGCGCCAAGCGGGCAATCAGCTCTTCCACTTTTTTACCGACGATCATAAACATATCGGCAAACTCATCGATGACCACGACGATGTAGGGCAGTTTTTCCAACACTGGATGCGGTTGATGCACCTCCCACGGCTGCGGCTCCCAAAGCGGGTCGGCCACCTGGGCGCCGGCGCGCTCGGCTTCATCCAAACGACCATTGAAGCCTGCGATATTACGTACACCCATGGCCGCCATTAGCTTGTAACGGCGCTCCATCTCAGCGACACACCAGCGCAAACTGTTGGCCGCCTCTTTCATATCGGTGACTACCGGCGCCAGCAAATGGGGAATGCCGTCATAGACCGACAGCTCCAACATTTTGGGATCGACCATGATCAGCTTCAGCTCGCTGGGTTTGGCTTTCAACAGCATTGAGATCAGCATGGCGTTAACACCCACCGACTTACCCGACCCGGTAGTACCTGCCACTAGCAGGTGAGGCATCTTGCCTAGGTTGGCCACCACGGGGCTACCGCCAATATCCTGACCTAGCGCCATGGTTAGCGGAGATGTCTCTTGCTGATAACGATCGGAATCAATAACTTCGCGCAGGCGAATCATGGCGCGATTGGGGTTAGGTATTTCAATACCCACCGTGGGGCGGCCGGGAATAACTTCTACCACCCGCACGCTTTTCACCATCAGCGAACGCGCCAAATCTTTGGCAAGGTTACTAATTTTAGAAACCTTAACCCCGGCGGCAGGTTTGATTTCAAAGCGTGTAATGACCGGGCCTGGCCAGGTATCAACAACTTCTGCTTTGACACCGTACTCACGTAGCCGCACTTCGAGCAGTTCCGCCATATCGGCCAACTGCTGATCAGTGTAGTTGGGCTGATGTGGCTCTGCTGGCGTTAATAGCTGCAGGCTAGGTACATCCCCTTCTGGCTCATCCAGGGTTTCAAAAGCAGGTCGCTGGCTCTGCAAATGCTCGACGGTCCAGAGTGCCGGGCCTTCATCCGCCTCTGGCGCTGGCACATCAGGCGAGAAAGTCGGCTCTTGGCGCGCAGTGGGCGTTGGCATCGGAGATGCGGGCATGCGCGACGCAGGAGCTACAGGCGTCTCGTTGCGCACATCCTCATCATCCATCTCCTCATCATCCCACACTGGCTCGGGGACTATTTCAGCAACACGGGGTTCATGCATGCGGGATTCTTGAACCCGTGGAGAAACGCGCTCAGAAGTGAGCTCAGTGGTTGCCATCTGCGGCGGGACCTGTTCCGGGGCACTGATACTTGGCGACCCGGTATATGGCTCCTCGCTCTGCTTCTCGGCGATAATCCTGACATCCATAGGCTCATCAGACACTGGCTCAGCGGCCATTGACCCAGGTGTTATTGACCCAGTTGTTATTGACCCAGGTGTTATTGACCCAGTTGTTATTGACTCATTTGCTATTGGCTCAGCTGATACTGGTTTAGCCTCGACTAGCTCATCTTTTTCATTAGGTTCGGCAGGCGCCTCATCCTTAACAAAGAAATTTGTCGTCGCTGGTGCTGGCGTATCTTCCTGGCGCGAAGCACGCAGCGGAAAAGCGTCATGTTCTTTGGCGGGCGCTTCTACTGACGCAGCAGCCTGCACAAAAGCATTTTCACGGGGCGCTTTGGGCTCGACAATCTGCGGTGACTTATATTCAGATTGTTCCACTGCTTTTGGCGCTGCTGCTGAAACGGCTGCCGTTGAAACAGCCGCTGCTGTCACGGTTGTTTTGTCAGGAACGTGTTTGTTACTTGAAAAAGCAGCCGCTTCCCAAGGAATCGAGCTATCCGTGGTTTCGCTACCCGCTACATTGCTGGCAGCAGTATCAGTGGAGCTGTTGGAAAGCGGCACGGTAAAACCTGGCTCGCGCCGCTCACGACCACCCGCACTTCTACCTACAGATTCAGCCATGGGCTTTGCTTCAGCAGGCGCTGATTTGGGTGCCACTGGCGGCTCTACTTGAGGCTTTACTTGAAGTTCTGCTGAGGTTTTCACTTGGGGCTTCGGCGCAGGTGCGGGTTTTGCAGCCGCACGCTGGGCAGCGCGCATCCGACGCGATTGACGGCGAGCCGAAAACCAACCGCCTAAACGGCAGATGCGCTTGCCAACCTCATCCGCCACTTGCAGCCAAGACATGCCGCTAAATAGTGGGAAGCCACTTAAAATAAGTGCTGCGGCAATTAATCCTACCCCGCCACTGCCGACTAATGGTTTAAGCGCAGCGACCAGGCCTTCACCCAAAATACCGCCTGAAGCGTAGGGCAATATGCTATTAGGGTGATAAAAATGCAGCGCACCCAGCATGGTGGTGCCAAACATCAGCAGCACTAAACCACCCGCATGCACCGCAATCGACACCGGGTCGAGTTCAAAACGTACTTGGCGCGAGCGCATCAGCCACCAGGCGGCAAAGCCAAACATACCTGGCCACCACAACGCACTGGCACCCAGCAGCGAATAGAGGACATCTGCCAGCCATGCACCGACATGGCCCATCCAGTTGCGAACCTCCGTCTCCGGCCCCTGGTAAGACCAGCCTGGGTCAGCAGGGTGGTAACTAAACAGTGCTAATAATAAGAAAACACATAGCGCAAGCAGTACCACTACCACGCATTCACGCACTGAGCCTTGCAGGCGCAATCCAAAACGACGGGCTTTATCTTTCGCGGCGTTAACACGCGCAGAAGAAGCCGAAGATGGTGTTTGACGCGCGTTACGCTGCGTTCGCTTGTTTACTGCTTTATTCACTTTCAAGCGACTCTCCCTTTACACCTAAATGGCGTCTTTAATCCACTTGCGAGTTTGCATCATACCGAGCATCCTTCCGCCGTCACAGGGCTTCTCACTAAGCACCCGTACAAGAACGTTGTAACGACGTAGCAACAGGAGCAAGTAATGCTACCTTGGCTTTCCTCACCACACCCTAAATTTCCAACGACTAATATGGCACTGGACTCACCCAATGGCCTACTGGCGGCCGGTGGCGAACTTTCCCCCACTTGGCTGGTAGAGGCCTATCGGCGCGGCATTTTCCCATGGTATAGCGATGATGATCCTATCTTATGGTGGAGCCCAGACCCGCGCATGATACTCCTACCTGAGCAATTTAAGCAGCGCCGTAGCCTTACTAAACGATTACGCCATGGTGGCTTCCATATCACACTGGATCAACACTTCGATCAGGTTATTCAAGCCTGCGCCGCCCCGCGCGGGGCAGATGCGGGCACCTGGATCACCGACGAGATGCATGAGGCCTACTGTCTGCTGCATGCGCTCGGCATTGCCCACAGTATTGAAGTCCACCAGGGTGGGCAATTGGTTGGCGGCCTATACGGGCTCGCCATGGGGCCAGTGTTTTTCGGCGAGTCGATGTTTTCACGCGCGCCTGATGCCTCAAAGGTAGCGCTGGCCCACCTGGCCAGAGCAATGCGAGAGCATGGTGGGAAACTCATCGACTGCCAAATGCATACTCCTCACTTGGCCAGTTTGGGCGCTATTACAGTCGCTCGCACGACTTTCATCAACTATCTTAATAACTGGTTACCCGATGAGGCGTTTACACTACCCTTATCAGCCGAAGAAGCACCGATGATCCCTGCGTCGCCCTGGCTCAGTGCCATTGCGGTTGAGGGTACACCTTATTGACGAAGCTATTTTGCAACGCCCAATTTTTCAACCAGGAGGCAAGCCGTGAGTAGTAACACTCCGCGTCGCCCAGTGCGGGATTTGCGCTTCTTCCTTACCGTGCCCCATGCTTGTAGCTATTTACCCGACAGAGAGGCAACAACGCTGTTTCTCGACCCTCAGGAGTCACCTGTCCCTGGGGTTTATGACTCGTTAGCACTGTTGGGGTTTCGCCGCAGCGGTCGCCACTTGTATCGTCCTCACTGCGAAGGCTGCAACGCCTGCCGCTCGGTTCGCATCCCGGTGGAGCATTTTGCTGCAAATCGCACCCAGCGCAAAATTTGGCGGCGCAATGCGGATATTACGGTTCGGGTCGTGCCTGCTTACTATGCCTCTCATCATTACGAGCTCTACGCGGAGTATATTCGCTTACGCCATGCCGACGGCGATATGTACCCCCCCAGCCGCGAGCAGTACCGTACCTTCCTAACTCTAAATGAACCCTACGCCCATCTAATGGAAATGTACCTGGGCAACGAGCTGGCCGGTGTTGCCGCTTTTGATCAGCTAGAACATGGCCTCTCGGCAATTTACACCTTCTATACTGTTAGCGATGAGTTGGATAAGCGCTCGCTGGGCACGTTTGCTATTCTTCGGCTAATTGAACTCAGCCGCGAAAAAGCGCTGCCATACCTGTATTTAGGGTATTGGATCGAAGAGTGCCGTAAAATGCGCTACAAGCAGGCTTTTACGCCGCTGGAAATACTTGATGGCCGCCATTGGCGACAATTAATTCGCTAATCTCATAAGCTTTTTTGCCTTGATGGCGGGCTTGCGGCACAATATAGCGCTGTTTCTTGAGCGCCCACCTAGCGGCACTTGAGTCCTGACGTATTGGTAGCTGATTAACTCGTACATTATTAGCCTGTACATTACTAACTCATAAGTGGGGAAATGCCTATATGGCACGCGAAGATCATATTGAAATGGAAGGCGTTATCGTCGATACCCTTCCGAACACCATGTTTCGTGTTGAACTGGAAAACGGTCACGTTGTTACTGCTCACATCTCCGGAAAAATGCGCAAAAATTACATCCGCATCCTGACCGGCGATAAGGTAAAAGTAGAGCTAACGCCTTACGATCTTTCGAAGGGCCGTATCGTATACCGTTCGCGCTAAGTCGTTGCACCGTTAACGCGTTCGGCTGATCTTAACTGTTGCCACAGAAAGACAGCACCGATCAGCGTCAATGGCTGTTCACTAAAAACGACAACGCCCCGTCGATGACAGGGCGCTGCGTTTTGCTGCATATAAACATCCGTGATTGGCTTTAGAGCGCCTTAGCGCCCTTTTCAGGGCGCATCGGCCATCTCAGTCTCTGTAGAAAGGTGCAGCTCTCCCTCTTCCAGGCTGACATGCACAATACCGCCTTGATCAGCCAACTCGCCAAACAAAATCATCTCGGCTAATGGCTTCTTCAGCTTCTCTTGAATGAGGCGCGCCATTGGGCGTGCGCCCATATCGGGATCGTAGCCTTTGTCTGCCAGCCAATCCCGCGCCATATCGTCCACATCCATCTGAACACGCTTCTCATCCAGCTGGGCCTGTAGTTCGATTAAGAACTTGTCGACCACATTGCGCACCACTGAAACAGGTAACGCATGGAACTGGATAATACTGTCCAAGCGGTTGCGGAACTCAGGTGAGAAGGTGCGACGAATCACTTCCATAGCATCCGTTGAGTGATCCTGATGCTGGAAGCCCATAGAGCGCCGCGATGACTGCTCAGCACCGGCGTTAGACGTCATGATCAAGATAACGTGACGGAAATCAGCTTCACGGCCATTGTTATCCGTTAGCCGCCCATGATCCATTACCTGCAGCAGCAGATTAAAGACTTCGGGATGCGCCTTTTCAATCTCATCTAACAACAGCACACAGTGAGGCTGCTTGGTGACCGCTTCGGTTAACAAACCACCTTGGTCGTAACCGACATAACCGGGAGGCGCACCAATCAAACGCGATACGGTGTGGCGCTCCATGTACTCCGACATATCAAAGCGCACAAGCTCAATGCCCATAATGTGCGCAAGCTGCTTAGCAACTTCGGTTTTACCCACCCCAGTCGGCCCTGCAAACAAGAAGCTACCCACCGGCTTGTCAGGTGACTTAAGCCCGGCTCGGGACAGCTTAATGGCGGCAGACAAGCTATCAATCGCTTCATCCTGGCCAAATACCAGCATCTTCAAGTCACGATCCAGCTTCTCAAGCAGCTTACGATCAGAGCTTGAAACACTCTTCGGCGGAATGCGTGCAATTGAAGCAACGACGGCTTCCACTTGCTCAACGTCAATCGTTTTAGCACGGATCTCAGGTGGCAATAGACGCTGATGAGCCCCTGCTTCATCGATGACGTCGATAGCCTTGTCGGGCAAGAAACGGTCATTGATATAACGATCTGCCAGACGCGCCGCACTTTCTAGCGCACCATCGGTGTATTTTAACTCGTGGTGCTCTTCAAAACGTGAACGCAGCCCTTTGAGGATTTTAATGGTGTCGTCGACAGACGGCGCCATGACATCCACTTTTTGGAAGCGACGCGCCAGAGCACGATCTTTTTCAAAGATGCCGCGGAATTCCTGGAACGTGGTGGAGCCAATGCAGCGCAGCTCACCTGAAGAGAGCAGCGGCTTCAACAGGTTGGACGCATCCATCACACCGCCGGAAGCAGCCCCAGCGCCAATCACCGTGTGAATCTCATCGATGAACAGTACTGCATTGGGCTGTTTACGCAGCTCCGTCAGCAAGCTTTTGAGGCGTTTTTCAAAATCACCGCGGTATTTGGTACCCGCCAGCAATGCCCCCATATCCAATGAGTAGACCACTGCGTCAGCGATAACGTCCGGCACGTCTTCTTCAACGATGCGCTTGGCCAAGCCTTCAGCGATGGCGGTTTTACCTACGCCAGCTTCACCCACCAGAAGCGGGTTATTCTTGCGCCGACGCGCTAGGATTTGCACCACGCGCTCAAGCTCATGATCTCGACCAATCAGCGGATCAATTTTGCCCAGTCGCGCCTGTTCGTTTAGGTTCGTTGCATAACCCGTCAGCGGGTGTGCAGCGCCTTCGTTGCTACCCTCTTCCGCGTCTTCACTGTCAGATGAAGAGGGAGACGGTGAAGGCCCGTGACCAGCCACTTTAGAGATACCGTGAGCAATATAATTGACGGCATCAACACGCGCGACGCTCTGCTGTTTAAGGAAGTAAACCGCTTGGCTCTCTTGCTCAGAGAAGATGGCCACTAGCACATTAGCGCCCGTGACTTCACTCTTACCAGATGACTGAACGTGGAACACCGCACGCTGAAGGACACGCTGAAAACCTAGCGTCGGCTGGGTTTCACGGTCACCCTGCCCGTCGGGAATCAGCGGCGTGGTCGAGTTAATAAAATCCTGCAAATCGGACCGCAGCTTGTCGAGGTTAGCCCCGCATGCCTTCAGTACGTCTACCGCTGAGGCATTGTCCAATAACGCTAGCAGCAGGTGCTCAACGGTCATAAACTCATGGCGTTTTGAACGCGCCACAGTGAAGGCCGTGTTCAGGGTCATTTCAAGTTCTTTGCTCAGCATGGCAGTCCCCTTTTCGCTACTACCTAGGGCGTATCACCACCTAGGGCTTGCGTCGGATCAGTTTAATCGACCGGCACTCTCAACATCGGGTACAAATGGCACGGTTGCAAGCCTCACCGTCAATTATTTCTCAACGTTTTTAATTGGCGGCCTCAATATCACTTATCAACGGGTGCTCACACTCCCGGGCGTACTCATTTACCTGGTAGCTTTTGGTTTCCGCAATATCACGCGTAAACACACCACAGGTACCCTTTCCTTGGGTATGTACAGCGAGCATAACCTGAACGGCTGTCTCGCTATCCATGTTGAAAAAATCTTGCAGTACTTCAATGACGAATTCCATCGGCGTGTAATCGTCATTATGAAGCACCACTTTATAAAGCGGCGGTTGCGCCAGCGCCGGTTCTGCTGACTGCACCGCCATATCGCCATCTTCATCAGGCATACTTGGATGTGTCATTCCCGCTTGTACGGGCAACACTGCCAAGCATGGACTATTTAGGTTGGACATAAGCAGCACGGTTGGTTGTCTCGAAACTGACCGATGAAGACATCTAAGCGCTTTACACTACTTCTAAGACGCTGCCGGTCAGTAAGGGTTCATGGAAAATTAAAATATCACAGGGCGTTGCAGAGAGTGCAATAGAGGATGCAATACAAAAACCCCCGCCCGCCAAGCGGACGGGGGCTCACAAGCCTCATCGCAGTTGGGCGCTATTAGCCTTTCGCGACCATGGCTAGCGTTTCATTAAGCGTCTTACTGGGGCGCATTACCTGGCCCGTCAACTCATGGTCAGGGTGGTAGTAGCCACGGATATCGGTAGGCTTGCCCTGAACGCTGTTCAACTCATCAACAATAATGGCTTCTTTGGCCTTCAGCTCTGTGGTTAAGCGACCAAACAGCTCTTTCATCTCGGTATCTTCATTCTGCTCAGCCAGGGCCTCTGCCCAGTATAGCGCTAAATAGAAGTGACTACCGCGATTGTCGAGTTCACCCACTTTACGCGAAGGTGACTTATTGCTGTCCAGGAACTTGCCGTTCGCTTGATCCAGCGCTTTGGCCAACATTTTCGCCCGATCGTTATCGAAGGTACTGCCCAAGTGCTCAAGGGATGCAGCTAAGGCCAGGAACTCACCCAGTGAATCCCAACGCAGGTGGTTCTCTTCCAGCAACTGTTGAACGTGCTTAGGCGCAGAACCGCCAGCGCCAGTCTCAAACAGGCCACCACCATTCATCAACGGTACGATCGAGAGCATTTTGGCACTGGTGCCTAACTCCATGATCGGGAATAGGTCGGTCAGGTAGTCACGCAGTACGTTACCAGTGACAGAGATGGTGTCTTCGCCCTTACGGATACGCTCCAGCGAGAAACTCATCGCTTCTTCCGGCGTCATGATACGAATATCTAGGCCAGCGGTATCGTGATCTTGCAAGTAGCTTTCGACCTTCTTGATCAGTTGTGCATCGTGGGCGCGCTGGGCATCAAGCCAGAAGATAGCGGGCGTACCGCTTTCACGGGCACGGTTAACCGCAAGCTTAACCCAATCGCGAACCGGGGCATCTTTGGTCTGACACATACGCCAGATATCGCCCTGCTCAACGCTATGCTCAAGTACTACGTTACCGCTGGCATCGGTGACACGCACGGTGCCATCCGTAGGAATCTGGAAGGTCTTGTCGTGGGAGCCGTACTCTTCAGCCTTCTGCGCCATCAGACCAACATTGGGTACGCTACCCATCGTCGTTGGATCAAAGGCACCGTGCTGTTTGCAGTCTTCGATTACGCTCTGGTAGATACCGGCGTAGCAGCGATCTGGAATCACCGCCTTCACGTCGTGCAGTTGATCGTCAGCGCCCCACATTTTGCCGGAGTCACGGATCATCGCAGGCATAGAGGCGTCGATAATGACGTCGCTGGGCACGTGCAGGTTAGTGATGCCCTTGTGGGAGTTCACCATCGCCAGACGCGGACGCTCGGCGTAGAGCGCCTGAATCTCATCCTGAATCTGCTTCTGACGCTCTTCAGGCAGTGTCTTAATGGCCGAATAGAGATCGCCAATACCGTTATTGGGGTCAAAACCCGCCTGCTGCAGCACATCGGCATGCTTGCTCAGCACGTCCTGATAAAATTCAGTGACCACGATACCGAACATGATCGGGTCAGAAACTTTCATCATGGTCGCTTTAAGGTGCAGCGAGAACAGCACGTCTTTGGCTTTCGCGTCAGCGACTTCTTCGGCAACAAAGCGACGCAGCGCATTACGGCTCATGACCGCACCGTCAACCACTTCGCCTGCCAGCACCGACGTTTTCTGTTTCAGCACGGTGGTGCTGCCATCTTTAGCAACCAACTCAATTTTAAGGTCGGTGGCTTTATCGATCAGCGCAGACTTCTCACTGCCGTAGAAATCGCCGTCACGCATATGCGCCACGTGAGATTTAGAGTCGCTGCTCCACTCGCCCATGCGGTGCGGGTATTTACGCGCGTAGTTTTTAACCGATAGCGGTGCACGGCGGTCAGAGTTACCTTCACGCAGTACTGGGTTTACAGCACTGCCTTTGGTTTTGTCGTAACGTGCCTGAATGTCTTTCTCTTCGTCAGTCTGAGGGGCTTCCGGGTAGTCAGGAAGCTTGTAGCCCTGCTGCTGTAACTCTTTAATCACCGCCTTTAACTGGGGCAATGAAGCACTGATGTTAGGCAATTTAATAATGTTAGCTTCTGGGGTCTTGGTCAGTTCGCCAAGCTCTGCCAGGTGATCGCCGATCTGTTGCTCTTCACTCAGATAGTCTGGAAACTGAGAGATGATCCGGGCAGCCAGAGAAATATCGCGCGTCTCTACCTGGATACCAGCAGAATCGGTGAAAGCATCGATAATCGGCAGCAGGGAGTACGTCGCAAGCGCGGGGGCTTCGTCGGTGAGCGTGTAGATGATCTTCGGCGTTTTGGACATTTTTGCGTTAACCTCTCTTGTCACTACGATTGCAAGAAATCTTAGGCGGAGCGCGAGTTCAACGATGGCCGCGTCTAGCGTCTATTTATGACGCTGCCGTCCCCAGTGCGCCCCAGCAGCTAGGCCGGAGTATACCAGCGCTGCACTCCTTACGCATAAGTGATGTGTCGACAAGCCAAGGGCAACGTTCAAAGAGAAGTCATGAGCAACCTCTATTTATTGCATAAGCCGTTTCAGGTGCTAAGCCAATTCAGTGACCGCGAAGGCCGCCAAACACTCGCTCAATATATTGATGTAAAAGGTATTTACCCCGCCGGACGGCTTGATTACGACTCTGAAGGGTTACTTCTTCTGAGCGATGATGGTGAGTTGATCCACCGTATTTCTCACCCGCGCCATAAACAGCCAAAAACCTATTGGGCTCAAGTCGAAGGGCAAGTAGACGAAGCCGCACTCAAGGCACTGCGCCAAGGCATTACGCTCAAAGACGGCCCGACACTGCCCGCCAAGGTACGCCGTATAGAGCCACCGACTACCGCTCCTCGCCAACCCGCTATCGACCCCAAGCGGCACCCTTCTACCAGCTGGTTAGAGCTGACAATCAGCGAAGGACGTAATCGCCAAGTCAGGCGTATGACCGCCCACGTCGGTTTTCCTACGCTGCGCTTGATTCGCGTGGCGATTGGCCCCTGGCGACTAGACAACTTGGCCCCTGGTGAATGGCGTAAAGAAACCCTGCACGCTCCCCGCCTGACCACGAATCCTGCACGCCAGCAAAAACGCCCCAACAACAAGCACAGGAAGCCATCATGACGCTTATTCACAGCACAGCCGCTTGCGTGATTCAGCAAGGTGAGCGCTTCTTGATCGTAGAGGAGCAGCGCGAAGGTCCACACACGGTGTTCAATCAGCCTGCCGGGCATATTGAGCTGGGAGAAGGGCCCATCGCGGCTATTCTAAGGGAGGTTCAAGAAGAGACAGCTTGGCGTGTGTCGCTCACTGGCTATCTTGGGCTGTATGTTTTTCATACCGGCGAGGGAGAAACGTTCCATAGCCATGGCTTTATTGCCGAGCCCCTTCATAAGCTCGATCAAGCCCTTGACCCTGACATCATCGCCACCCACTGGCTCACTCATGAGCAAATACGCGCACTAGATCAACAGGGGCGGCTGCGTAGTCCGCTGGTGCTGAAACGTATCGAAGATTCGCTTAGCGGGCCCTATTATCCCCTTGCAGTGATTCGCGAGTGAAGCACTCGAAGCCATTACCCCCCATCGTGTATAATCCCTCCCCAATTGCACACCGCTTTTTTGCACACTACTTCTACTGAGGATGCCTATGTCATCCACTACTATGTCATGCACTACTATGTCATCCACTGCTATGTCACCGACGGCCGGGCCGGGCGCTAACGGCAAAGTGATTGTCGGTATGTCCGGCGGTGTCGACTCGTCGGTCTCTGCCCTTCTCCTCATGCAACAAGGCTATGAGGTGGAAGGTTTGTTTATGAAAAACTGGGATGAAGACGAC
The DNA here is from genome assembly GCF_050269715.1 of Halomonas sp. NPDC076908. NCBI lineage: Bacteria > Pseudomonadati > Pseudomonadota > Gammaproteobacteria > Oceanospirillales > Halomonadaceae > Halomonas > Halomonas sp. NPDC076908. The sequence goes on from NZ_JBNNIW010000002.1 coordinate 47,414, forward strand.
GGCACCGAGTACTGCACCGCTAAAGAGGATCTCGCCGACGCCGAAGCCGTCTGCGAAAAGCTCGGCATTAAACTGCACACCGCTAATTTTGCCACGGAGTATTGGGATAACGTATTCGAGCACTTTTTAGCCGAATACAAAGCGGGACGTACGCCCAACCCTGATATTCTGTGTAACCGGGAAATCAAATTTAAGGTTTTCCTTGAGTACGCAGAAATGCTCGGCGCCGACAAAATCGCAACCGGTCACTATGTACGGCAAGGATTACGTGACGGCCGTCCGCGTTTGCTGAAAGGCTTGGATGGCAACAAAGATCAAAGCTACTTCTTACACGCCGTGCCGGAAGCCGCGATTGCCCGTACTCTGTTCCCCGTGGGTGAGCTTGAAAAGCCTGCGGTGCGAGCCTTAGCGGAACAGCACGACCTGATTACCGCCAAGAAAAAAGACTCTACCGGTATCTGTTTTATTGGCGAGCGGCGCTTTCGTGATTTCCTTCAGCAGTACCTGCCCGCCCAGCCCGGCACCATTGAAACGCCGGATGGCGATGTGATCGGCAAACATATGGGCCTGATGTACTACACCCTAGGCCAGCGCCAGGGACTAGGTATTGGTGGACTCGCCAACTACTCGGAAGAGCCCTGGTACGTAGCCGCGAAAGACCTTGATCGCAATGTTCTTATTGCGGTGCAGGGCAAGCATCACTCGCTACTTTGCTCCGATATATTGGCAACAGAAGCCATGGACTGGGTCGCTGGCGAGCCGCCGGTTCAACAGGGTCGCTTTACCGCCAAAACGCGCTATCGCCAAAGTGACTGCAGCTGTGAAATGCGCGTACTGCCTGACGGCGGCGTAGAAGTCACTTTCGATGACCCTCAGTGGGCGGTTACCCCAGGCCAATCGCTGGTACTTTATGATGGCGACATTTGCTTAGGCGGAGGCGTCATTCGCGCTACCTGGAAAAAAGCCACGGAGGCTGCTGCATGAATCCCACCACCCCGATTCATCGCGCGCCTGATTCACCCGCTGCACGCCAAGCGCTTGCCCTGGCTGGTGTTTTTCAAGCTGCCAGTTTGGTTGACGAACTCGCCCGCACCGGTCAAGTTGACACCCGCGCCTGGGAAACGCTGATACAGGCCACCGTGGACACCAACCCAGAAAGCTTCGAAGCTATTTATGGTGGACACCCTAATAATTTACGCCGCGGCCTGGATACCTTAGAAGCGCTAGTGGGTCGCAAGCAAGCGAACCCAGTGGTATTGCGCTATGGTTTTTCGCTACTGCTGCTGATGAATAAGCTGCGCACCAATAACGACATGATGGATTCGCTAGGCCAGAAGCTGACCCGTATTCAGGGACAAGCCGAACACTTCGGCACCACCCATGAAAATGTAGTTGCAAGCCTAGGGGAAGCGTACCAAGAGACCATCTCCACCTTTAAAACCCGCATTGTGGTGCAGGGCGACCCGTCGCTGCTGCAAAGCCGCATGATGCCCGAGCGTGTGCGCGCCTGCTTGATGGGCGGCATTCGGTTTGGGCTATTGTGGCACCAGCAGGGCGGGCGGCGCTGGAAGCTTGTATTCCAGCGCAAAGCGCTACGCCGCGCGCTGGACAGCCTCAGCTAGACCGCTCAACTGGTCGAATAACCTGATTTTGAAGAACCTGCTCTCGATTCATTTGCTCTCGAACAACCTGGAAATTATGCCATGCAACTCTCCGCTTTGACCGCTCTCTCTCCCGTTGACGGCCGCTATGCTTCTAAAGCTGCCGCCCTGCGCGAACACTTCAGTGAATTCGGCCTGATCCGTGCCCGTGTGATTGTGGAAGTTCGCTGGCTTCAGCGCTTGGCTGAGCACGACCAAATTGCCGAAGTTCCGCCCCTATCCACTGAGGCTAACGCGTTTCTTGAGCAGTTGATTAGCGACTTCTCAATCGCCGATGCCGAGCGGATTAAAGAGATCGAGCGCACCACCAATCACGACGTCAAAGCGGTTGAGTACTTTCTTAAAGAAAAAATTGCCGATCAAGCCGAGCTGCATGCGGTCACCGAGTTCATTCACTTTGCCTGCACCAGCGAAGATATCAATAACCTCTCTTACGGCGTGATGCTCAGCGATGGCCTAACCGCCATGCTGCCCACCATGCACGAAGTGGCCGACGAAATCGCCAAACTGGCTATCGCCCACGCCGCACAACCGATGCTGTCTCGCACCCACGGTCAAACGGCGACGCCTACCACCCTTGGCAAAGAGATGGCCAACGTAGCTTACCGCCTTAAGCGCCAGCTTAAGCAAATCGAAGCGGTGGAAGTGTTGGGGAAAATCAATGGCGCCGTGGGCAATTACAATGCCCACCTGACCACCTACGCAGACATTGACTGGGAAGCCAACGCCCGTACGTTTGTTGAAGGATTGGGCTTAACGTTTAACCCTTACACTACTCAGATCGAGCCCCACGACTACATCGCCGAACTGTTTGATGCCATCTGCCGCTTCAATACCATCTTGATCGACTTTGATCGCGACGTGTGGGGCTATATCTCGCTGGGCTACTTTAAGCAGCGCACGGTTGAGGGCGAAATAGGCTCATCGACCATGCCGCATAAAGTAAACCCGATCGATTTCGAAAACTCCGAGGGTAACCTGGGGCTGGCCAACGCGGTGCTTAGCCACCTTGCGCAAAAACTGCCTATTTCACGCTGGCAGCGTGACCTGACTGACTCCACCGTGCTGCGCAACCTTGGGGTTGGCCTGGCGTATGGTTTGATTGCTTACCACGCCAGCCTGAAAGGCATTAGCAAGCTGGAAGCGAATCCTGAGCGTTTAGATGCTGACCTGGATAACAGCTGGGAAGTGCTCGCAGAACCCATCCAAACGGTCATGCGTCGCTACGGCATTGAGAAACCCTATGAAAAACTCAAGCAGCTAACCCGCGGCAAGCGCATTGATCAGGCTGGCTTTGCGGCGTTCATTGACACACTCGAACTGTCTAGCGATGTTAAAACTGAACTAAAGGCCCTGTCACCGGCAAGCTATACTGGTAATGCACAAGCGCAAGCCGAAGCATTGATGCAGCAGCTAAACGCTTTATAACGCCACCTTTTTTAACGCCACCCCACATCGCCAGGACATGCCATGAGCCATCAAGATAAGCCGTTAACCTTGCTGGGTGACCTTACCCCCGCAGACTTCCTGGCCAATTATTGGCAGCAAAAGCCGCTGCTGATTCGTGGTGCCATCCCGGACTTCATCAGTCCCATTGAGGCCGATGAGCTGGCGGGACTCGCCTGCGAACCTGGGGTAGAGGCGCGTCTGGTTGAAGAAGAAGGCCCAGATGGCCCTTGGCAGGTTTCCCACGGCCCTTTCGACGAAGCCACCTTTGCGCGGCTGCCAGAAGAGAACTGGAGCCTTTTAGTGCAGGCCGTTGACCACTACGTTCCCTCCGTGGCGGCGCTCCTGGACGAATTTGACTTCCTGCCGCGCTGGCGGCTTGATGACGTGATGATCAGCTATGCACCTCCTGGCGGAAATGTCGGCGCGCATATTGACCAGTACGATGTGTTTTTACTCCAAGCCAGTGGTCACCGCCGCTGGCAGTTGGGTGGCAAACTGACGGAAGATGCGCCGATTATCCAGGGCATCGATCTACGTATTCTGAAGGAATTCACTGTAGAGCCCGACTCCGACTGGGTGCTTGAACCGGGCGATATGCTTTATCTGCCTCCCGGCTGGGCACACCATGGCGTCAGCCAAAGCGATGACTGCATGACTATCTCTATTGGCTTCCGGGCACCTTCCGCTGATGAGGCGATCACCTCTTATGCGGACTATTTGGGCGAACAGCTACCCGCATCGCAGCGCTACAGCGATGCGGGCATGTCACCTGCCCAGCAGGCCGGTGAATTGGACGATGCGGCGGTTGAGCGTATGCGCCAGCTGCTTATCTCGACCCTCGATAAGCCTGAACAGGTCGCTCAGTGGTTTGGTCGGGTAATGACGCAGCCAAAATATGTCGATCAAGTAGTACCACTCGACACCCCAATGAATGAAGCTGAGCTTGTTGCTCAACTACAAGATGATGAGCCGCTTTATCATATGCCGGGGTCGCGCTTTGCATGGCGGAGCGATGCCAGCGGCACGACGCTGTTTGTTGATGGTGAAGGCCATGCCTGCTCTGAAGCGCTAGCCAAACGCCTTGTGGACGCCACACCGCTCTACGCTGAAGACCTTGAGCTGGACGGCGCCGCCGCGCTGATCACCCAGCTGGTTAATACCGGCAGCCTTGGTTTTATGAGCGATGTAGGTGACGAGGATGAGGAGTACTAATGGCAATTGCCCACATTAGCGCTGGCGATTGGGAAACACTGGGTGCGGCGGCCAGCGAGATTCGCCGCCGGGTGTTTATTGAAGAACAGAACGTGCCCCAGGAAGAGGAGTGGGACGGTCTTGATTCAGAGTGCCAGCACTTTTTAGCCATGCTTGATGACCAGCCAGTCGGCACAGCCCGGCTGCTGCCTGATGCGCACATTGGCCGTGTCGCGGTGCTTAAGGAAGCCCGCGGCACTGGTATTGGCGTTCTGCTGATGCGTGCCGCAATTGAGGCGGCACGCCACGCGGGCCATCCCGAAGTGACCCTCAGCGCCCAGGTGCATGCCCTTGCGTTTTATGAGCAGTTGGGCTTTGTCGCCCACGGCGAAGAGTTTATGGATGCGGGCATCCCTCACCGAGAGATGACGCTGTCGCTCGATTGAGAAGGCTTCTTGTTTTATCTCTAGCACTGCTTCGGCAGTGCTTTTTTATGCCCTCCTGACAAAAAACGACTACACAAACCCTCCCTTCCTCTACCCCGTTGTCGTCGGGTTACAACGCCTTGTGCACCCAAGTGACAATTGTTGATGAGGTCATCCTGGTAGATAGTTATTGCATTGCAGCGTTAAGAGGATGTGGTGAATTCTTCCCTCCCCCAACGCTGTCGCTGACGCCTCTAATGCCCGCGACGTTTGATTGAGAGACGTTTTGCTCAAAGACGATTGGCCTAGAGACAGCGCAGCGAAATTCAATAATGCTTGGCGTAACTTCGCAGGTGCAGCATAAGAAAATGCTGATTTGCAAGAGAGCGTCAAAATTCTAGCACTACCATCATGACCAAAGAGGGTAAGCTCATGTCAGGACTACTCGACGATATCAAAGCCATGGCTCAACTACGCGAAGCCCAGGGCGGCAAATGGGAAGCGATCAAGCCTGAGTACGCTGCCCGTATGCGTGCCCAGAACCGTTTTCATACCGGCCTGGACATTGCCCGCTACACAGCCAAGATCATGCGCGAAGATATGGCGGCTTATGACGCAGATACGGCCCAGTACACCCAGTCACTCGGCTGCTGGCACGGCTTTATTGGCCAGCAGAAGCTTATCTCGATCAAAAAGCATTTTGGTACCACGAAGCGTAGCTACCTCTACCTTTCCGGATGGATGGTGGCTGCACTGCGCTCCGAGTTCGGCCCGCTGCCCGACCAGTCCATGCATGAAAAAACGTCTGTTGCTAACTTGATAGAAGAGCTCTACACCTTTTTGAAGCAAGCCGATGCCTGGGAGCTTAACCACCTGTTCCGTGCACTGGATGACGCCAAAGAAGCGGGCGACAAATCAAAAGAGCAGGAGCTTATCGGCAAAATCGACAATCATGAAACGCATATCGTGCCGATCATTGCCGATATTGATGCAGGCTTTGGTAATGCCGAGGCCACTTACCTGCTGGCGAAGAAATTTATTCAGGCAGGCGCCTGCTGCATTCAGTTGGAAAACCAAGTTTCTGACGAAAAGCAGTGCGGCCACCAGGACGGCAAGGTTACCGTTCCCCATGAAGACTTCCTGGCCAAAATCAATGCTGTGCGTTACGCCTTCCTGGAGTTAGGGATTGAGGATGGCGTCATTGTGGCGCGCACCGACTCACTTGGCGCTGGCTTGACGCAAAAAATTGCCGTCACCCACGAACCTGGTGATCTAGGCGATCAGTACAACAGCTTCCTGGATGGCGATGTCATCGAGAACGCCGCCGATATCAATAACGGTGACGTAGTCATCAAGCAGAATGGCAAGCTGGTAAAACCCAAGCGCTTAGCTTCCGGCCTCTATCAATTCAAGGCAGGCACCGGTGAAGATCGCGTTATTCTTGACTGTATCACTAGCCTGCAAAATGGCGCAGACCTGCTGTGGATCGAGACCGAGAAGCCCCACGTTGGCCAGATTGCCAGCATGGTTAATCGGATTCGCGACGTCGTGCCCGATGCCAAGCTGGTCTACAACAATTCACCTTCGTTCAACTGGACGCTGAACTTCCGTCAGCAAGTATTCGATGCATGGCAGGAAGAGGGTAAAGATGTTTCCGCTTACCAGCGTGAGAAGCTGATGAGCGCGGAATACGACGAGACCGAGCTGGGTCAGCTAGCCGATGAGTGGACGCGTAATTTCCAGCGTGATTCGTCTCGCGAAGCGGGTATTTTCCACCACTTAATTACGCTACCTACCTACCACACGGCCGCCCTATCGACCGACAACTTGGCGAAAGGCTACTTCGGCGACGAAGGCATGCTGGCTTACGTCAAAGGCGTACAGCGTCAGGAAATCCGTCAGGGTATTGCGACGGTTAAACACCAGGATATGGCCGGCTCGAATATCGGCGATGACCATAAAGAGTTTTTCCATGGCGATGCCGCCCTTAAAGCCGGTGGCAAAGACAACACCATGAATCAGTTCGGTTAATAAGGCTTTTTATTAACCTTATTAAACATGCAATATCACAAACCAAGAGGCTTCGGCCTCTTGGTTTTTTTGTGCCATACGTATTTGCACACTGTTTTCTTAATACGCTGTTACACTCTCGTCTATGATATTCCCTAGCTATTATTTTTATCAGCTTTGATCTTTCTGGACGATAGCTGGTCAAAACGGTTAGTATCAGATATTTTAAAGAACACTGTTCTATAACTGCAGTTACGCTGTACCCGCTATACGAACGGACAAACCATGGAGGTTTTAATGAAACGTCTTCTTTTACCTGTTGCCGCATTAAGCATTCTTACCCTGGCAGGTTGCGCTAACACATCTGGCTACTCTGGTGATGTCTATCGCGGCAACCAGGCACAAACAGGCCAAAGCGTCACCTATGGCACCATCGTTGCCGTTCGTCCAGTGCAGATCCAAGCTGAAAGCCGTGCAGGCGGCCTGTTAGGTAGCGGTGGTGGTGCAGTTATTGGTGGTCTTTTGGGCAACCAAGTGGGTGGCGGTACAGGTCGTCAGCTAGCCACGGTGGCGGGTGCCTTGGGTGGTGCTGTAGCAGGAACGGCAGCCGAAGATGCGACTAACCGCGTTAATGCCCTGGAAATGGAAATTCGCCGTGATGACGGTACTGACGTTGTTGTCGTTCAGCGTGCAGATCGCCAATTCCAAGCGGGTCAGCGCGTTCGTCTGATTGGTAGCGGTGCTAGCATGAGCGTTGCACCTTATTAATTTATGGTGATTGATAGTTAGATGGTTATTGTTTTATAAATGTCGAGCTGTAAAAAGCCCGGCCATCCTATGGATGGCCGGGCTTTTTTGTAGCGATCAATGGAGTGATGGTAATTTAGTGGTGTGTTTTATTACCAGCCCAATTCACCAGTGCCATGATGCCCCAACCAATCAGGCCTAATAAAATCACCACCAGCAGCATTTCTACCGGCTGCACTAGTGTCGTGGCGCCCAGCACTGCCAAGACGATGACCCACATATTACGGTTACTACCGTGGCTCTTCAAAATGCTAGGTAGCATTTTGTCCAACCCTCGGCTAACACCGCTATTCCAGCGTTGATTAGCAAAATATGCAATCAAGCCAAATGCGATCAGCCAAATAATCAAAATCGTCATAACAAGCTCCCAGAATGATAGGGCAAAGGAAAAAGTGATGGTCGTAGGGTATCCCTGGTCACCTTAAGGCGCAATACCGCCAAAAGTTGAGATAGGGGAAAAAGCGCCCTTACCCCCTGACAAGCCGAGCCACACGCGTTACCATATTGGAACATGCACTCACCGAAAGGTTATTCCATGCAAATTGCGCAAAACTCGGTTGTCGCGTTCCACTACACCCTGACTAACGATGCAGGTGAAGTGCTAGACAGTTCTGAAGGCCGTGAGCCGCTTACTTATCTACACGGCGCTGGCAATATTATTCCTGGTCTTGAGAAAGGCTTGGAAGGCCGTGCAGCAGGCGACAAGCTGAACGTTAGCGTGTCACCTGAAGAAGGTTACGGCGAGTTGCAAGAGCAACTGATGCAAGAAGTACCCCGCGATGCCTTCCAGGGCGTTGAAAGCATTGAGCCGGGCATGCAGTTCCAAGCCCAGACTCAAGGCGGTCCTTTAATGGTCACCGTTAAAAAAGTTGAAGGCGATACGGTTGTTGTTGATGGCAATCACCCGCTGGCAGGTCAGCAGCTCAACTTTGATGTTGAGATTGCTGAAGTACGTGAAGCCAGCGCTGAAGAAGTTGAGCACGGACACGTGCACGGCGAAGGCGGCGTTGAGCACTAATTGCTCTCGCGCTTCTGCTCTAGAAAAGGTGGCCCTCGGGTCACCTTTTTTTATGTTTATAAAATAACCGCTTACTCATCAGGTATCAGCACCAATTGCCCATGGCGCACGCTTCTGGAGGAGGTTACTTCGGCGGCAAACTGCTTAAGCGCACTGCCCTGGCCTTTCAGCAGTGCTACTTCCAGGCAGCTGTCATGGTTGATATGCACATGCAGGGTTGACAACGTCAGGTCATGATGATCGTGAGAGTGACGGGTTAAGCGCTTTGACAGCTCACGTGCGGCATGATCATAGACATATACCAGCGCCCCCATGCAGGGTGCTTCCGGAGCAGCCTCTTCTCTCGCCTGTTTCAAGCCACTGCGCGTTAAATCACGAATCGCCTCGGAACGGTTTTGATAGCCGCGCTCGCGCATCAAGCCGTCTACCTCGGCTAGCAACTCCTCATCAAGCGTTACCGTTACACGCTGCATTCACGCCTCCTTTGCCGATTAGCTTTTCATAGTCTGCTTGCGCCGTTAGTATGATGTTATTTAAAAAACATCATACTAGTCGCATGAAGGATAAAAATGATGGCCAAACCATCTCAGCCTATCTTACTGGGTCTTGCGCTAAGTTGTTTAGTGGCTACTAACACTGCTCAGGCAAAAGAGCAGCTAGTGCTTGCTATTGGCGGTGAGCCCGAACAAGGCTTCGACCCGCTGCTAGGCTGGGGACAGTACGGCACGCCGTTATTTCAGTCGACGCTACTTTCACGGGGCAATGATTTATCACCCCAGCCAGAATTAGCCACTGAATGGTCGCTTTCGGAAGACCGCCTGACCTGGACACTCACGCTGCGTGACGATGCCCGCTTTGCCGATGGCACTCCCCTGACTGCCAACGACGTCGCCTATACCTTCAATACGGCAGCTAAGGCAGGTGGGCGGGCCGACCTCAGCGCGCTTAAAGAAGCCTCGGCCGTTGGTGATCATAGCGTTACACTTCAACTGCGAGCACCACGCATTACCTTTATTAATCAGTTAGTCACGTTAGGCATTGTGCCTCACGCCGGGCGCGAAAACGGCTATAGCGACGCGTACGGTAGACAACCCATGGGCTCTGGGCCCTACCAACTGGTCGAGTGGCAGGAAGGTGAGCAGTTGATTGTCGAACGCAACCCTTACTTTTATGGCCCCACACCTGATTTTGAACGACTAGTGTTTCTGTTTACCGGAGAAGATGCCACTTTAAGCGCCGCCCATGCAGGCCAGGTAGATCTCGCCTACGCTCCGCCAGCGCTGGCAACGAATGTACCGGCAACAATGCAGCGAGTAATTATGCAGAGTGTCGATAACCGCGGCATTCTTTTCCCTATGCAGCCTGCCAACGGTGAACAAACCGACTCAGGCGCGCCAATTGGTAACGATGTCACCGCCGACCTAGCCATTCGCCAAGCGATCAATTTAGCCGTTGATCGCGAGACACTAGCGGAGGTTGCGCTGCACGGTTTTGGACGCCCCGCTTATGGCCCAGCCGATGGCCTGCCCTGGAGCGATGATGAAGAACACATCGAAGCCCCACAACTAGCCCAAGCCGAAGAAGTGCTCGATGCCGCGGGTTGGGAGTTACACGATGATGGCCTGCGCTATAAAGATGGCCTGCCCGCTCGCTTTCATCTCAACTACCCCTCTAGCGATACCACACGGCAACTGCTCGCAGAGGTAAGCGCTGAGATGGTACGTCCACTAGGTATCGAGATGCAGCCTACCGGCCGCCATTGGGATGAAATCCAGCGTGAAGCGCTGCACCAAGACGCCATTTTGTTTGGCTTTGGCAGTCACAGCCCACAAGAGGTTTACTACCTTTTCCACAGCCAGCATGCCGGCAATGGTTATTACAACAGCGGTTTTTACGCCAACCCAGCCGTGGATGGCAACCTTGACGCCGCACAGACAGCTGAAAGTATCGAGCAAGCCAACCAATACTGGCGTGCGGCCCAATGGGACGGCACTTCAGGTTACGGATTGCGTGGCGATAGTAGCTGGGCTTGGTTGGTTAATCTTGAGCATGTCTATTTTGCCAACACCTGTTTAGATGTCGGCGAGCTTGGCGTAGCGCCTCACGGCCATGGTTGGCCAATCACCACCAACTTGCTTGATTGGCGCTGGACGTGCGATTGATAGCCTCTCAATTGCTGTCATGTCGATTACTACCATCGATAGCAAAGCGCCTGGCTCGCCTGGTGTTGGTGCTGCTGTGTGTGGCACTGGTCTCATTTGGGCTGATGATGGCTTCGCCGATTGATCCGATCGATGCTTATTTAGGCCCTCAGATGGCGCAGGTAAGCCCTGAGCAGCGCGAATTAATCGCCCAGCGCTGGGGATTTGATGCGCCGCCTGCAGCGCAGTTTGGCCACTGGTTACGGCAGTTAGTGAGTGGTGATTTAGGCTGGAGCCACATATATAACCAGCCGGTTAGCGAGGTCATTGGCCAGCGCTTTCAACGCTCAATTTCGCTATTAGGCGGCGCGTGGCTGTTGTCAGCGCTACTGGGATTTGGCCTAGGCGTAGTGGCGGGTGCCAAAGAAGGCTCAGCGCTGGATAAGGTGATCAGCACCTACGCCTATATCACCGCCTCCACCCCCGCGTTTTGGCTGGCGATACTCGCCGTGCTGCTATTCTCAGTCACCCTAGGGTGGACACCGACCTGCTGCGCCGGCCCAACGGGCACCTTAAGCCAAGATGTCAGCTTCGCGACGCGCTTGCATCATTTAGTGCTGCCAATCGCTACGTTGGCACTGTTGGGTATCGCCAATATCACGTTGCATACGCGCACCCGAATGCTTGAGTTAATGCGCTCAGAGGTTGCCACTCACGCTTTCGCTCAGGGCGCTACTCGGATGGATGTCGCCTGGCGACATGGCCTTCGGCATGCCAGCTTACCGGCGGTAACACTGGCATTTGCCTCGTTGGGAGAGCTGTTTGGCGGCTCGATATTAATTGAGCAGGTGTTTGCCTACCCTGGGCTCGGCCAAGCCACGGTGGCAGCAGGCCTGCGCAGTGACATACCACTATTGCTGGGTATTGCGCTGTTTACTGCCTTGTTTGTTAGCGTCGGTAATATGATCGCTGACACGCTCTATAGCGTTATCGACCCACGCATTAACGTGAGTGGCACATGAGACACTCCCAGCCACGTCTTCGTGCCGCGTTCAGTCTGGGCATCACCAGCCTGTTGGTAATCAGTCTGATCGCAAGTCAATGGTTGCTAGGCGATACGCCCCAGCAAATGCAGTTTGACGCCCGCTTAGCCCCTCCCAGTGTTAATCACTGGTTCGGCACCGATGCGTTAGGGCGCGAGCTCTGGACGCGGACCCTGGCAGGGTTGGCACTAAGTTTCTGGGTGGGCTGTTTAGCCGGCCTATTGAGCACGCTAATTGCGCTAAGCCTAGCAGTACTGGCGACGCTTTCACGCAGGCTGGATGCGCTGGTCAGTCTGTTGATCGATACGCTACTCAGCGTGCCGCATCTGATTCTATTGATGCTGATCGCCTTTGCCCTGGGCGGCGGTACACAGGCGGTGATTATTGCGGTGGCAGTTACCCACTGGCCCAGTTTGGCCCGCGTATTACGCGCAGAACTACTGCAGTTGCGGCAAGCGCCCTATGTGCGTATTTCGCGTGCTTTAGGTAAATCGCGTTGGTTTGTGCTCCATCGTCATTTGCTGCCTCATTTGCTGCCTCACTGCTTAATCGGTGCCCTACTGCTATTTCCCCACGCTATTTTGCATGAGGCGGCGTTAACCTTTTTGGGCTTTGGCTTAAGCCCAAGCCAGCCCGCCATTGGGGTACTACTGGCGGATGCGATGCGCTATTTAAGCGGTGGTTACTGGTGGCTGGGAGTCTTTCCAGGCTTGGGACTATTGCTGATGGTGCTTAGCTTTGATCGCCTTTCCAGCCACCTGCGCCGCGCGCTTTAACGCTTTTAAGAAAACACTGCTAGGAGGCTTGCCATGTTAACGATTGAACAGGTATCGCTACAGTTACCCATGTATGCCTCCTGGTGGAAGCGTGAATGGGCAACCTGTTTAGATGAGCTCTCGCTGTGCTTTTCAGCAGGCGAGGTACATGCGGTAGTGGGCGCATCAGGTGCCGGAAAAAGCCTGCTTGCCTACGCAATAATGGGCTTACTGCCAGCGTCAGCACAATTAAACGGACAGCTTCACTATCAAGGAGAACCACTTGATAAAACTCGCCAACGCCAGCTTCGCGGGCGCGAGCTTGCTCTGATTCCACAGTCGCTTAACGCCTTAGACCCGCTAGTACGCACCCAGCGCCAAGTAGCCTGGGCCGCACAGCGTGCCGGTCACTCATCGGCGGCCGCCTGGCACTCTGCTCAGCAAGCGTTAAATCATTACCAGCTAGATGCCCGTGCGCAGCAGGCCTATGCCCATGAGCTGTCCGGCGGCATGGCGCGACGCGTGCTGACAGCCATGGCCCATGTTAGCCAAGCGCAGCTAGTCATTGCTGACGAGCCCACCGTTGGCCTCGACCCAGAGCAGCGCCAGCGCGTACTGGATGCGCTACGAGGCCTTGCCGATCAAGGTAAAGCCGTGGTTTTAATTACCCACGATCTACGACATGCCCTGCCGATTGCCGACCGCGTTACCATCATGCGGCACGGCAAGCAGGTCGAGACCGCGACCGCTCGCGCCTTTCAAGGTATTGGCGGCTTGCTGACCCAAGCCTATTCGCAAAGCCTTTGGCTGGCACTGCCAGACAATAACTTCTCGACCAATGCGTTAGGCATGGCGCCTGAGATGCAAAAGGAGGCCAACGTTGCTTGAAGCACGAAAGCTAAGCTTTCAGTTTTCACCCAAGATGCCGCTGATCCAGACAGTCTCACTATCGCTGAACGCGGGAGAATGGATAGGCTTAAGCGGCGATTCAGGGGCGGGAAAATCAACGCTGGGCAAGCTATTGGCTGGCTATTTAGCGCCCCAAGCGGGTGAGATCACGCTGGATGGCGAAGTACTGCCTGCAAAGGGCTTGCAGCCTGTCCAGTGGCTACCGCAATCGCCAGAGCTGGCGGTTAACCCACGCTGGCGGGTAGGGAAGATCCTACGGGAAGCCTGGACACCCTCTGAGGCACAGTGCGAAGCGTTTGGTGTGCAAGCGAAATGGCTATCGCGCTTTCCACAATCATTGTCAGGGGGAGAGTTACAGCGTGTATGTGTGCTGCGTGCATTAGCGCCAGGGGTACGCTTTCTAGTGGCCGATGAAATTTCGACCATGCTTGATCCGATTACACAGGTAGAGCTTTGGCAGGCCTTACAACAAGAGGCCGAACAACGCCAGCTGGGCGTGCTGGTGATTAGTCACGATAGCGCGCTACTGGCGCGGCTTTGCACACAGCATTACCACCTAAGCGACGGTAAATTGAAGCAATACCCGTATTGCCAGGGCAGGTTGCAGGTTAGCTAGCACTTGCTTAGCCAACTGACTGGCGACGCTCAAAACGCCATAGGCCGAAAGCAATCATTAGCGTAATGCTGAGCAGCAACCAAGAGCCTAGGCTGACCCCTACCCAACCGGCCCAGCGCCAGAACGGCTCCAACCAGAAGCCGCCTAAACTAGCACCTACATAGTAAAACACCAGATAGAGCGCCGAAGCACTGCCCCGCGCACCGCGGGCATAACGCCCGACCCAACTTGACGCCAATGAGTGCGCCAGAAAAAAGCCGAAGGCATTAACACTTAAACCGACAATAATCATCAACAAGGAGTTCGACAACGTGATCGCCGTGCCCAGCATTAAAATAATCACGCCCACCATCATGCAGACGGCAGGCGAAAACCGTCCGGCTAAACGCCCGGAAATCATCGAACCGAAGGTACCACCCAGATAGGTCAAGAAAATCAGCCCCAGGCCGCTCGCGGCCAACTGATAAGGCTCGGCCGCCAGACGAAAGGTGATATAGCTGTATTGATTTATAAAGATTAGAAAATTGATGCCGCCCAAACAGTAAGCAGCGAGCAGTACTGGATTACGCAAGTGGCCAAATAAATCGCTTGCCGCTTTGCGCAGTTCGAAACGCTGGGGAGTAAAAGCCCGGCTATTGGGTAGTAAGCGCCAAAACACTACGCAGCCGATCAGCGTTATCACGCCTACCGCCAGAAAGGCGGCGGTGGGGCCTCCTACTTCAGCTGCGGCACCGCCTACAATGCGCCCACTAATACCGCCAAGTGAATTGGCACCAATATAGAGTCCCACGGCGCTTAGCAGCGCAGGCTTCTCAAACTCATCGCCCATCCAGGCAATCGCGACTGCAGGTAATCCGCCCAGCACAAACCCCTGTACCAGCCGCAGCAGCAGTAAACTTTCAAAGGTAGGAGCGAAGGCTAAGGCAAGAGAGCAGCCACCTGCTAGCAGCAGGGTAATACGCATGATGCCTTCGCGCCCAATAGCATCCGAGAGTGGTCCGAATACCAGTAGCGCCAAGGCCAATGAGAGCGTCGATACCGACATGAGGAGGCTAACACCCAGGGTAGAGACGTCGTAAGTCTCCTTTAACCCTGGCAACAGCGGTTGCGGCGCATACAGATTAATAAAAACAAGAAATGAGCCGAGGCAAAGCGCCAAGGTGGCGCGCCACCAGGCGCGCGTTTTGGCTTCGATCATGCCATTCCTAAAGTGAGACTAACGATTAGAAGCACTACTCAACTAAAAAACACTACCCTACTAGAAAACACTACCACCCAGCTGAGCCAAATGGGTTGGCTCCAGCGCACGCCGTGCTTGCCAGTAATGGCGACGCCAGTAACTATTATCCAGGCTGGAAATAATCACCCCTCGCGAGGTCGACGCATGAAGAAAATAGCCATCGCCCACGTAGATGCCCACATGGTTATAACGACCCGGGGGGTTGAAGAAAACCAGATCGCCCGCCTGTAGCTCTTGGCGGTCGATCTGGCGTCCCTTATGCACTTGCCCATCGGTGGAACGCGGTAACTCGAAATTAAAGGTATCACGATAAACATTGCGAACCAGCGCCGAACAGTCAATTCCTCGTTCTGAGGTACCGCCAATTCGGTAAGGCGTCCCTGCCCAGCGTTTATGCTGTGCCAGTAGCGCTTCGCGAACGACTGTTGGTGGCGGAACTTGCATGCTACGCAACTGGGCATTGATGGGGTCAACCGGCGACATTAGCGGATTAACGCCCTTCCCCATTCCCGGTAACGACATAGAGAAGTAGTTGTCTGGGGCCTGCATACTACTTTGGCGAGAAGAACCAGCACAACCAGCGAATAAAGCAGCTAAAAAACAAACACTTAAAACACGGACAGCGGTCACAGCGGGGCGTGGCAACGCAACCATGCGATTAACCTCGGAACATTAATGACGTGGGCGACATGAGAAAACTCATTTTTCTCAGCCATGGACTATAAGCTAGTTATCATATGTTTGGCGAGCGTCAATGTAATGTTCGTTGATCACCCGGCAACGTGTCGATATGCAGCGGCGCAAAATGGCGCGGTTTATTGCCGGGAAAATCGAGGCTCACCCATGGTCCAGCCAGGATCGGCGCGCCACAGATCCACGCCACCAGAGCCTGCCGGAAGCCCGCTAAAAAGCTCTCCCGCTCAGGGGTTTCGCCCATAAAAAACGAGAACCCGGCATACATTCCCATGGCATACTCCTGCCATCCGGAGTAGTGATCCGCCGCCAGTTGGTAGGCGCTATCCAGCACTTGCGCAAAGGCAGCACCATCCAGCCAGCCTAGCTGCCGCGCCGCAATGGCTAAATCGACCAACTGAGCAATATCCCAGGCAGCCATATCCACCTCATTACAGCCATCCTCATTGTCGCGTACACGGCATAGCCGCAGTAGATGATGGCGCTCATCCTCAGCACAATCGCCGGATTCAAGAATAGCGATCTCGGCATCCAGCCGCTCAGGGTTGAGGGTATAAGGCGCATAGTTAATCTGATACTCCTGACGATCCCCCGACTCGAGCATGTAGGTTAAAAACTCCTGCATGTCCTCAGCGCTGTTTAAGTGGTAGTGACTATCCACCCACTCGCGAATCTCGGCGCACTCGCGAGCGCTTTCGGGCTGAGGCTCACTCCACACCGCGCTGTTAAGAGGGCCTACCAATGACATGGCAGTGAAGTGGCTCAAGGTAGGGCGGCTGCCGGGTTCGCACCACGCATCGTGTCGCCAATCCAGCCAGTGAAACAGGCTGCCAGGGTCTTCCATGTGCCAGATAATTTCATTCACCAATGAGGCATGCTCAGGCTCGGGCAAACAGCTTTCCCAGGCAAACCACGCATCTAATAAGCGTTTGGCGTTGGGGTAAAAGCGACACAGGCAGCTACGTAGTGCACTGGCGTACCCCATGAGTGGCTCTCGCTCTAACAAGCCGCTGTCTAATGACATATGCAGGTAGAAGGCGAATTTTTCCGCCATATGAATCGTCGCCGCGTGGCGACTCACGCCTTTGACGGCGTTGCGCTGCTTTAACTCTTCAGAGGTTGGCTGCCCAAACCAACTTTGCGACGGCGGCAATACGCCGTGCACTGCGTCAGCAGCCAATTGATTAAGATGGTGTGCCTGGGCAGGCAGCCAGTAGCGCGCTAACGCCTCAGCGCCCTCGTCAGCATGCAGGCCCAACGACTCCTGTAGATACATCGCGGCATCAGCACGCTGCTCTTCCGGCAGCGCCGCTGAAGGGTCGATCTGACGCAGCATGACATCGGGCTCACGGACACTTGCTAACGCTAACAGCCAGTGATGGGAGGTATTGCGCCATTGGCGTATACGCGTTTGAGCAGCCTTACGGGTTGGCTCATCTAATAGCTCTCCCGGTGGTCGCTTCCAGGGGCTGTAGGCGCTATGCAAGAGTAACTGATGGCGCTCGCTAGGCGTTTTGCCACGCCGATCAATGCCGTCAAACAGGCTTTGCCCCCGACCATAACTTTTCAAAACGGCGTACCAGTCGTGATAGCGGCGACTAATCAAATCAGCGGCGTGTCCCGCCAAGTCATCGGCCTCCTCCTGGCTGAGCCAACCACAGCACGCGCCAGCCCAGGCGAGTTCCACTAAACGTAACCAGTCCCAGGCTGCCCACTCCAAAGGCTCACCCTGAGTAACAAACTTATTCAGTACTGGCGCATAGGGTGACCCTTCTACCACGCTGCGCTGCCACTCCATGCGCTGAGCGTTGTCCATGCTTAATAGCTCGCGGGCCTCGATATCCCAACGCTGTCGTTCCCCTTGAGCGCCTAACCAAAGCATCGCCCCGAGTAGCGCGTCACGATCATGCACATCCCACACGTGAGCAAGCCACTCAGTGGCATCAGGCCAGTCCGTTTGACTGGCGGGATAAACGATAATCGGCCGGAACAGTGCGCATAGCCGCCAGCTTTGCGCCTGGGGCTGATGGGGCCATAGCGGAGCGGGCGCTGGAAGCTTACCCAGTGCATTTTCTAGTGTCTCCCAGGTAACTCCCTCGCCCTCCGCTTCTAAATTGGCCAGCGCTTGGCAGGCATCGATAAAGCGATCATCGGCTCCCACTTCCCAGCCTCGTGCGCCTAATGCACGACGTAAATCCGCCAACCAAGCACGCAAATCACCGTAATCACTGGTAATACGCCGCGTTAAGTGGTGCGCCCACGACCGCGCTTGGTCAGCCTCTAACCAGCCAGCGGCACCGGCAAGCGCCGCCCACTCAAGCGCGCCTAACAAACGGTCGGCATGGCCTGCGGGCGCTCCCAGTCCATGGAACAGCTGTTCGGCTAGCTCGCCTCGGCTGGTAGTGCCTAATTGCAGCAGGCGCTGTTCAGCTGCCCCTGCATCGACCGTCAGCGGATGAGGGGTAAACGCCCAATCACACAGCACGAGCTGTTGAGCCCACCAAGCATTTAACGCGTCGATCAAGAGGCACCTCGAAAAAACAACTGTGTCACCAACAATAGGTCACCGACAGTGAGCCGGGATAAAGTTGCCTAGTGTAACGGAAAGTGGCGCGAACACCGATAGCCACCGTTATGCTGGGGTAAAACGACACCGCCCGGCACAAGGCCGGGCGGTTGTTGATAGCTAGTGAGTCACTAGCTACGCACTTCTGACCTTACTAATCACCCACAACAGCACGACAGAACCCACGGTCGCGGTGACCAGCGAACCGATAAAGCCACCGGCTTGTAAGCCTAAAAGAGTGAATAGAAAACCACCGATAAGCGCGCCAATGATACCAACACCTATATTACCTAAGATGCCAAAACCACCGCCGCGCATGATGTTTCCAGCAATCCAACCAGCCAGACCACCAATGATTAACCATGCAATAAAGCCCATATAGTCTCCTTACTATTTCAAGTGCTATTTCAAGTACTGGTACAAGTACTGGTTCAACGACTAATTCAAGTACGGGTTTTAACGACGTACGTTAGGACGTGTTTTACCGCCCGTCATGCTTGTTCTACCATAGCACACAGCGCTACTGTTCGGCGCCTACTGGTGAAGATGTTAGGCAACTCTTAAAGGAAAATTCATGATCCCCGATTCGCTCAAACAATTGCTTAAAAGCACACAAGGACAGCAAACGGCCAGTTGGGAAGGTCGTGATGTTGTGCTTTTTAATATGCCTTGGGGGGAGTTGGTGATCAGCCTGCAGGGCGCTCAGGTACTCCACTTCTGCCCAGCAGAGGACACTGACTGGCTATGGTTGACGCCCACCCCTCAAGCACTGCCAGGGGCTATTCGCGGTGGCATTCCGCTCTGCTGGCCGTGGTTCGCCGACGAACGCTACGCCGATGAAAGCCCTGAGCGTGACGGCCCGTTCCATGGCCTCGCCCGTCATGCTACCTGGCGGTTAGACGCCGTCGATGAGCACGCGGAGGGAATCGAAATTCACCTTTCCCCTGAGCAGCAGCTGCATACCCAGCTCACCGCGCGTTTGGTGGTTCAGGCCAACGCCCAGCGGCTAAACGTGGAATTGATTAGCGAAAACATTGGCGAAACGCCGGTTAAAACCAGCGGTGCACTGCACACTTACCTCGCCGTTGCGGATATTCATCAGTGCCGTTTAGAAGGCCTTGCCGGTGCACGTTACCTCGACAAATTGCGCGGCTTTGCTGAAAGCGAGCAACAAGGTACGCTTGCAGTAAACGGTGCCGTTGACCGCATTTACCACACCAATCAAGCCGTGCTACTTAATGATGGCCAACGCAGCCTGCGCATTGGCAAACAGTCCAGCGACTCCACGGTCGTTTGGCACCCCGATAGCGAGCTGCCCAGCGACACACCCGCCGAAGCAGCGCGCTATTTTATCTGCGTTGAAGCCGCCAATACGCGTTTAGATCCTGTCTGGCTAGTGCCCGGTGCCCAACATTTACTGGGTACGACACTTAGCCGCGGTTAACCGCTGGTTCATCAATGTGTTGTTATCATTGCTGATATCAACGGAGGGGAAAACCGCTTAAGGAGCGTATATGAGTCCACAGGACTGGCTGGAAGCAGCGACGTTGGCATTTAACTTAATCGGCATGGTGGTGTGTATAGCCGGTCTTACCCTGGCAAAAAAGATGACCCGCCGCTGGCCAGGCTATGTTATTGCGGTAATCGGTTTTCAAATCGCTACGATGCCGATGTTTTATCAACTGGTGTTAATGTTACGTCAGTGAAAGTCAAGCCAGTGAAGGTTAAGCCCCCTACCCTCTATTAATGGATAAAGCATGCTCCAGCCGTTAAATCGCGAACTGAGCAACTTGTTAGAGCGTGGTCGTGACCGCCAACTGCGCCTAGCGGTGACCGGCCTTTCACAAGCGGGCAAAACCGCTTTTTTAACCTCGCTGGTCAATCAGTTGCGCCATGCAGGCGTAGAGGCTCGTCTCGATTTACTGCCCGCCGCCCGCGAAGGCCGCCTGTTGGGCGCTCAGCGACTTAACCAGCCTGACCTGGGCGTACCGCGTTTTCCCTATGACCCAGGCATGGCCGCACTGCGCGATATACCACCGCGCTGGCCAGAACCGACCCGCGGCATTAGCGAATTACGTTTACAGCTACGCTACCGCCCGGCCCGTAGCGGCTGGTTTACCCCGGAAATAGCCCATCTCACGCTCGATCTGTTCGATTACCCTGGCGAGTGGCTGCTCGACTTACCGCTGCTGCAACACGATTTTTACAGTTGGAGCCAAGCCCAAGCACTTCACCAAGGTGAACAGCGGCGTGGCCTGTTCACTGAGTGGCTGGCGGCGGTGGAGCCACTTGACCCCGCTGGTGAAGCAGATGAAGCTCAGCTCGCGGCGCTTGCCGAAGAGTATGCCCAAGGCCTACGCCGCGCCAAGGAGGCTGGTTTTTCCGACCTGCAGCCGGGGCGCTTTTTGCTGCCCGGCGAGCTGGAAGGCGCGCCGGTACTACAGTTTTTTCCGCTGCCGCAGCTAAATGTTTCCAAAGAGACGCTGGAAGCACTGCCCACCAACAGCCTCTATGCCACCCTGGCGGCGCGCTTTCGCTACTATCAGCAGCAGGTGGTGAAACCTTTTTACCGCGATCATTTCCGCCGCTTTGACCGCCAAATCGTGCTGGTGGATGTGCTTGGCGCACTTAATGCCGGCCCAGAACGCTTTGAAGATCTCTCCCGCGCGCTGCGCCAGTTAATGCACAGCTTTGACTACGGTAAACGTAGTCTGTTAACACGCCTATTCGCCCCTAAAATTGACCGGCTGGCGATTGCCGCTACTAAAGCGGACCACGTGACACCCGACCAGCATGGCAACGTGGTACAGCTATTAGAGGCCTTACTGGCAGAACCACTCAAAGACCTACGCTTTGCCAACGTGCCTGTAAAAGCACTTTCGCTGGCCGCTATTCGCGCCACCGAAGCCCGTGAGGTCACCCACGAGGGTAAGCGCTCACCTGCATTACGCGGCACCACCCTGGAAGGTGAAGACGTCTTGGTCTACCCCGGCGATGTGCCCGCCCGCTTACCGACTGCCGATTTTTGGCAGCAGCAGGGCTTTGACTTCCCAGGCTTTCGCCCGATGCCCACCACCTCAGAAGCGCTGGATCATATTCGCATGGACGCCGCCATCGACTGGCTGATTGGAGATAAGCTCACATGACCACCCCACAGCCGCGCCGTCACTTTAAGCTGGACGATAAGCCGGAAGAAGCCGCTGAAGTTGCGGCCTCCCTGCGCCAGCGCGAAGCGTTTGCCGGTACCAGCGAGCATCATCCGCTAGCCCCGCTTCCTGAAGAGAAAGCCCTACCTGCGGCGACGTTAGGTACACCGCGCAAACGCCGCTGGGGGCTGCTATTTGCGCTGACAGGTGGCGCTGCCCTAGGCACCGCCGAGCTGATCACTGGCATACCCGATGCAATAGCGCAATCCCAGTGGCTAGCCATTGCCTGGCAGCTGTTCGGGATCAGCCTAATTGGTTTAGGGGGGCTATCGTTACTTAAAGAGTTGGGGCGTTTACGCCGTTTGAAGCGCCACGACAAACTGCGTACCGATCTTGCTGAGCTGCCACAGCGCTCACCCCAGCAAGCCCGCGCCATGGCCGAGCAGCTTAGGCGCCAACTTAAACTCGCCGATGATGACCCCCACTGGCTGGCCTTTCAGCGCGCCAATCAACCCCACCATAGCGGTGAAGAGATCCAAACCCTGCTGCGTTACCACCTACTGGCGCCTCGTGATCGTGAAGCCCAGCGCCTGATTACCCGCATGTCCGGCGAAACCGCGATTATGGTGGCAATCAGCCCGCTAACCCTGGTCGACATGGCGTTGGTAGCCTGGCGCAGCTTGGCGATGGTGGATCGGCTCTGCCGCCTTTATGGGTTAGAGTTAGGCTACGCCAGCCGCCTGCGGCTATTTCGCAATGTGTTGCACAATATGGCGTTTGCCGGTGCCAGCGAACTGGCCACCGACGCCAGTATGGATATGCTTTCCCTCGACTTGGCGGCGCGTCTTTCCGCTCGTGCAGGGCAAGGCCTCGCCACTGGGCTACTCAGCGCACGCTTAGGTCTTCGCGCCCAGCGGCTGTGCCGCCCGGTGCCTTTCACCGCTGAGGAGCAACCCAAAATCGCCGATCTTCGCCAAGACCTGTGGCGGCAGATCAAGAGGCTCGACAAGGAGACGGTACCGCAAAGCCGCTAACAAAGTGACCGGCGATGAGCCTCTTTTCGGCAACAAGATGGGATTCAACGCTATTTATCCTCATGATAGGAAGTTGGGATTGCATCCTCCAGTGAGGCGTAGTTAATGAACAATACCCATGATTCTGTATCATCCTCAGTAGAAAGCGATATGCAGACCGACTATGTCGTCGGTCAGGATAATATAAAGGGTCACTTTGGCCCGTTCGGTTTTGATATCCACAACCGCGTCTTTGTAGTTTCAGCGCTTGCCTCAGCCATCTTCATTGTCCTCACCCTGCTCTTCCCTGAGCAAGCTGGCGGCATTTTCCAGTCTATCGTGGCCTTCTCTACGGGCACGTTGGACTGGTATTTTATGATTCTGGTCGATTTCTTTATTCTGTTTTGCTTAGCGCTGGTTGTTCTCCCTTATGGTTCGGTCAGACTCGGCGGTGCAGATGCGCGGCCAGACCATAGCTACCTCTCCTGGTTTGCCATGCTGTTCACTGCGGGCATCGGCATCGGCTTACTGTTCTTTGGTGTGCTTGAGCCGGTTTACCATGCCAACGTCTCCCTCCCCCTTGGCATTCCATCTCCCTTCGGGGCCAACGGCGAACTAAACACAGCCGCTATTGCTGACGCCAGTGCCATGGGCCTTGCGGGCACCTATCTTCATTGGGGTATCCATGGCTGGGCGGTGTATGTGGTGATGGCACTGGCATTGGGCCTGTTTACCTATAACAAGGGCCTGCCCTTCTCGATTCGCTCGGCGTTCTTTCCCATCCTCGGTGAGCGTGTCTGGGGCTGGTGGGGCCATGTGATCGATATCCTGGCGGTGTTTTCCACCCTCTTCGGGCTGGCAACGTCCCTCGGGCTCGGCGCCCAGCAGGCCAATGCGGGGATGAACTTTGTCTTCGGCCTGGAGGTGAGCACCACTACCCAAGTCATTGTGATCTTCTTAGTTACGGCAGTCGCGCTGGTGTCAGTATGGCGCGGGCTTGAGGGTGGCCTGAAGAAGCTCTCTGAGATCAACATGATTCTGGCTGTTTTGTTCTTCTTTTTCGTGCTGTTCGCTGGCCCTACATTGCTGGCCCTCAGCGGCTTCTGGTCGGGACTGACTACTTATGTTACTGACTTTATTCCTCTATCCGCACCTTTCGGTCGTGACGATGACGCCTATCGCCAGGATTGGACTATTTTCTACTGGGCATGGTGGATTAGTTGGGCACCTTTCGTCGGGATGTTTATCGCTCGTGTATCGCGAGGCCGCACGGTGCGTGAATTTGTACTCTGTGTATTGTTGGTTCCCAGCCTGTTTATCTTTATCTGGATGGGCGTCTTCGGTTCAACGGCGCTTGAGCAACTTTATGCTAACCCCGCTGGCAGCTTGGTCAAAGAGTATGTGATCGATAATTATCGGCCTGAATTATCACTATTCGGCATGCTCAACGAACTGCCGCTGACCGGCCTGATGTCGACCCTGGGTATCGTCTTGGCACTGATTTTCTTTGTCACCTCTTCGGATTCCGGCTCGCTAGTGATCGATACCATCACCGCCGGTGGCAAGATTGATGCGCCAAGGCCTCAGCGGATGTTCTGGGCGATCGTCGAAGGTCTGATCGCCATTGTGCTGCTTATTGGCGGGGGCCTAACAGCGCTACAGGCTGGTGTCACCGCCACCGCGATTCCGTTCTCCATCGTGCTATTGCTGATGTGCTACTCAATTATCAAAGCGCTCAATGGCGAGCTACGCCTTATTCGCTCCTGAAAAGTGAAACGATCATGAAAAGCAAAACAGCCCTGCTGACTTGAGCAGGGCTGTTTTGTATTTCAATGCAGGATTACACGCTAAACCGCTTCTTCAGCCACTCGGCAACCGCGGCTTCACCATGATGGCCGATGCGCTCAGCGCCCTTTATACGATCAAACAATGCCGGATGGGCATTGGCCATTACCTGGGCTTCCCCTGCTAAAACGAGCATTTCGGTATCGTTAAGGTTGTCGCCAAACGCCAAACAGTCTGTGGGCGTTAAGCCCAACCGTTCCAGCAGTGCCGCTAACGCCACGCCTTTATTTACCCCACCTGCCATGATCTCCAGAGAATCAATTGTTGAGTAAGTAATATGCAGTCCGTTGCCGTGGGCCTCATGGGCTTGGTTTTCCAGTTTTTTTAGAGCAATGGGGTCGCCTAAATAAAGTACTTTCCCCACGCCATTAATGTCCATCTGCGAGGGTGGCACTACGTCGTAGGTGAAGCCGGTGGAAGCGTGAAGTGAGAGCAACTGCGGGGCTTCCGCATCAATATGCCAACCACTTTCACGATATAAGCTGAGCCGCACCTGTGGAGGCCGCGGAAGCTCAATCAGCGTCTTTGCATGCTCAGGATCAACGTGATTAGCAGCCAGTAAGGCGCCTTTCGGATCATGCACATAGGCGCCGTTAGTACTGATCAGGTGCGCGGGGATGTCCAACTGATCACAAAATACTTTCATATCGTGATAGTGACGCCCGGAAGCAAGGGCGACATGATGGCCCTGCTTCACCAATGCACGTAGCACGTCAACGGTGCTGTCGTGAAGCGTGTGATCGCTACCTAGTAGGGTGCCATCCAGGTCAGAAACAATCAGCCGGGGTGTCATAACGCGCTCCATCGACATGGGCATTTAGCTTAACCGATTCATTCGAGTGCATGTAAGCCTTTGACTCGCCGTTACCAGCGACGACTTCACCTAGCGACAATTGGCGCGGCCCTTGGGAATCCGTATAGTGGCACCCTAACTCTCGCCAACTGATTGAGCTCATGCTTCAGAATAACGCCATGCTTGCCCAGCTCAAGCAACAGATTCGTCAAACCACCCCCCGTGCTGAAGGGGTGATCAAAGCCACCGACAAAGGTTTCGGGTTTCTCGAAACCGATGACGGTGAATCTTATTTCGTGCCACCGCCCGCTATGAAGCTCGTGATTCACGGCGATCGGGTGGAAGCGGTTATTCACGATAACGGTGACAAAAAGTCCGTTGAGCCTGAAAAGCTGATTGAAGCTGGGCTTGATCGATTTGTTGCCCGCGTGCAGAAACGCGAAGGCCGGCTGGCGGTGGTACCCGACCATCCCTCCATCAAGAACGTGCTCAAATCACGTATTAAACGCAGCCTGGATGAAGACAGCATTGCTGACGGCGACTGGGTCGTGGCACGGCTGGTACGCCACCCGCTGAAAGCCGACGACCGCGCCTTCTTTGCCCAGATTGATGAGTTGGTTGCCAAAAGCGATGACCCAGCAGTGCCGTGGCGCGTGACCCTGGCGCGCCATGCGCTGGAGCAAGAGTGCCCAGATGCAGGCACCGACTGGCCGCTGATGGATGAAGGCCTTACTCGCGAAGACTTAACCGCTACCCCCTTCTTCACCATTGATGGTGAGAAGACCCGCGATATGGACGATGCGTTGCACATTGCGACGCGTGCCGAAGGCGGCTGGCAGCTTAGCGTGGCGATTGCCGACCCAACCGCTTACGTGGCAGAAGGTCATGCGGCTGATTTAGAAGCGCGCACGCGTGCCTTCACCGTTTACCTGCCCGGCCAGAATGTCACCATGCTGCCGGAGCAGTTAGCGGATGATCTCTGCTCGCTGTGGGAAAATCAGGAGCGCCCCGCGCTAGCCTGCACGTTGGATATCAATGCCGACGGCAGCCTAGGTGACTACCGCTTCTTCGCAGCCAATGTTAAATCCCACGCCAAACTCGTTTATGACAACGTGTCTGATTGGATCGAAGGTCAGGGCGACTGGGCCCCGACTGATGAGATTGCTGAGCAGCTCACTGCTCTGCGTGATTTGACCGAAGCGCGCACGGCTTGGCGCAACGAACACGCGCTGGTGTTTAAAGACCGCCCGGACTACGTGTTTGACCTGGACCCTGCCGGTAACGTGCTGGCAGTGCGCACCGAAGAGCGCCGCATTGCCAACCGCATGATCGAAGAGTCGATGATTGTGGCCAATGCCTGCTGCGCGGATTTCCTAGCCCAGCATATCGGCCACGGTATTTTTAACGTGCACCGCGCTTTTGAGCCGGAGAAAGCCGAAGCCGCTCAGGAGTTCCTGGCAGGCCAGGAGATCGTGGTTGAACGTGAAGCGCTGACCGAGCTTGCCCGCTACACCGAGCTGAAGCGTGCGCTGGAAAGCCGCGACGACGCTTGGCTGGATGCGCGCCTGCGACGCTTCCAGGGCTTCACCATGATGTCCGCCCAGCCCGGCCCGCACTTTGGTTTAGGTTTGGCTGCCTATGCAACCTGGACCTCGCCGATTCGTAAGTATGGCGATATGGTCAACCACCGCTTGATCAAGCGTGTGTTGAAAGGCGAACAGGCGCCTGCTGAGGCGACCCAGCAGCTCACCGAGCAGTTGACAGAGCGCCGCCGCCTGAACCGTATGGCCGAACGCGACGTGAAAGATTGGCTCTACGTGCGTTACCTGACGCCTGCCGCGCAGAACCAGGACACCTTTGAGGCCGAAATCATGGCCATCAATCGTGGCGGTATGCGCGTTCGCCTGCTGGAAAATGGCGCGACAGCGTTTGTGCCTGCCCCCTTGATGCACAGTGACCGCAGCAAAGTGGTGATTGACGATAAAGAGGGCCGCATTCAGATCGAAGGCGAAGAGCGTTACAAGCTTGGCGATCCACTTCGCGTAGTGCTCACCGAAGCGCGCGAAGAGACTCGCTCGCTGGTTGCTAAACCCGCTGCTTGAGCCTTGATCCATCAGCTATACCTGCTAGACCATCAGTGAAAAACAACCACGGCGCCTTTGGGCGCCGTGGTTGTTTCTATGCGGGCAGTCGCTTTTAGCGAGCCTGCTGGTGCTGTAAGAAGAAACGCAGCATCTCTTTCGTCGCATCTGGCCCCTTGGGGTCGGTGTAGCTTCCTTTTGCGCTGCCGCCCGACCAAGCGTGGCCCGCCCCGTGTATCCGCCACTGCTCCATTTGAGGTTGGCCCTTCGCATTGTGGTGTGTGGTACGCGTGTAGGTATGGCCATTCGCCACCTTGCCCTGCTCCACCGCCGCCCCAGCTTGGCGCGATGTGCTGTATTGAGCAGCTACCCGATCCGCATTGCTGGGGTGTACGGTGGTATCACGGTCGCCATGAAAGATGATCGCGGGCACTTCCGACGCCCAACCGCTTCCTTTCGCTTTACCACCGCCAAGAGGGCCCGAGCCGCCTTGCATTGCGCCGAGCGCATCGGGAAGACTCTGGGCCACGCCGTGTGGAAGCCCAGAATGCACGCATACCGCCGCAAACAGGTCCGGATAAGTCATTGCCAGCGTCGTTGCCATGGCCGCACCTGCTGAAAGCCCAGCCACATAAACGCGGGAATCATCAAGCCCATGGGTATCGATGATCTGGCGGGCCATCCCAGCAATGATCGCTGGCTCACCGCCCTCGCGCTGCTGATCTTCAGCTTTAAACCAGTTCCAGCACTTCGAGCTATTAGCGCTCATCGGCTGGGCGGGATAAAGCACGCAGCACAGCTGTTCTTCCGCTAGTCGGTTCATATCGGTGCCGGCAGCGAAGTCATCAGGGTTTTGCGTGCAGCCATGTAGCATCACCACTAAAGGCAGTGCCTGGCCGTGATAGCCACTGGGGAGAAATAGCTTGTAGTCGCGCGTGCCAACCTGATTGGTAAAACAACCGGCAGTGAATGCACCGGGCTGTGGCTCCTCAATGGTGCCGTGCGATGGCTCGGATTGCGTCATTCCGCCGCGAAATTTCATCCACTTATCGCGCCATGCAGCAGGCATTTTAATGTCGCCAGTTGTGAATGATCCCGTTGGCGACTCAGCAGGTTCAGGCTTCGATGCCGTAACCTCTTCATCGATAACCTCGCAGGTTCCGTCGAAGGTATTGCCTCCCGGGTAAGTATTATCCGATGTTTCTTCACCACACTGGGCGGGCGTGGCGCCCTGAAGGAGTGCCATGGCCTCGTGCAGCTTTCCTGCACGCGTGAGCCGCGTCGCTTCTTCCATTCGCTTTGTCATAGTGGCATCGATCATTTTCAATATCCTTATTCAATGATTGCGTGGTGAGTGATTAAGTAATGAGTGCGTTAGTGGTTCAGTGGATTCGATCCGCCAGAGCGGCCTTAACCGCTTTGCTGGCGTGCAGTGCGCCCAGCACGACCACCGACTCAATGGTGGCGCGAGCAAGCTCTGGCGTTACGTCGTCGGCAATACTGGCCATGCCCAACACCTGTATCTGCAACATCTCCCTTGCCGCCTGCAGAGCTTCCAGGTCTGCGCGGCTATAGTGCTCAAGCCCCAGTACGAAGGCCTTGCGGGTCACGGTCTCTCTGACCACCTCGGCATGGGTCGCCAGCTGATTACGGATGGCGGTGCGAATCAGATCGGTTCGATTGGAGTAGAATCCCTCCTGAACCAGCAGATCAATCTGGCCCAAATCAACAACCCCCAGGTTGATGGTTATCTTCTCGCTGGCGTCACCGCTCTTGCGACGTAGTTCATGCACACTCATGTCTAATTCCTCGTTGACCTGACAGCGCAATACGCTGTTAGATTTCTATCGCAGGCGTGATATCCGACGCTAACAACATCCCACTGGAATCCATACGCCATCCAAATACCATCCATATGGATGGAATATTAGTCTATTCGAGCTAATAGTCAACAAATAACCAATGACAGCGTTCCATAGACAGCTAGGCCATTAGAGGGGGATGGGATAGAAATATAGCGAGTTGGAAGCGGTGGGCTGGAAATAAAATGCCATATAAAAATAAAGGCGCCCCGAGGGGCGCCCTTATAGCGTGCAGCTAAACGTCGCTAGCTTACCAGCCAGTGACTTCTTTCAGCGCATCGCCGATTTCAGCCAAAGAACGTACGGTCTTAACACCGGCGTCTTCTAGAGCAGCAAACTTCTCGTCAGCGGTGCCTTTAC
Source organism: Halomonas sp. NPDC076908 (assembly GCF_050269715.1). Lineage (NCBI taxonomy): Bacteria > Pseudomonadati > Pseudomonadota > Gammaproteobacteria > Oceanospirillales > Halomonadaceae > Halomonas > Halomonas sp. NPDC076908. The sequence continues at coordinate 77,038 of NZ_JBNNIW010000002.1, forward strand.
CGCCAGAGATGATTGCGCCCGCGTGGCCCATACGCTTGCCAGGAGGAGCAGTCACACCGGCAATGTAGGAAACCACAGGCTTAGAAACGTTGGCCTTGATGTAAGCCGCTGCTTCCTCTTCAGCCGTGCCGCCGATTTCACCGATCATGACGATAGCTTCGGTTTTCGGGTCTTTTTCGAACATCTCAAGGATGTCGATGAAGTTAGAACCCGGAATCGGGTCGCCGCCGATACCGACACAGGTAGACTGACCAAAACCGTGGTCAGTGGTCTGCTTAACGGCTTCATACGTCAGCGTACCAGAGCGCGATACGATACCCACGCGGCCTGGCTGGTGAATGTGACCCGGCATAATGCCGATTTTGCATTCACCCGGGGTGATAACGCCGGGGCAGTTCGGGCCGATCAGGCGTACGCCTAGCTCGTCGCACTTCACTTTGGCTTCGAGCATGTCTAGCGTAGCGATACCTTCGGTGATGCACACAATCAGCTTGATACCGGCATTCGCCGCTTCAAGGATTGAATCTTTACAGAACGGTGCCGGTACATAGATCACGCTGGCTTCCGCGCCAGTTTTCTCTACCGCTTCTTTAACGGTGTTGAAAACGGGCAAACCGAGGTGCTCTTGGCCGCCTTTGCCCGGTGTAACACCACCGACCATCTTCGTACCGTAGGCAATCGCCTGTTCGGAGTGGAACGTACCTTGGCCGCCAGTAAAGCCCTGGCAGATGACCTTGGTGTTCTTATCGATCAGGATGCTCATTACTTGCCCTCCGCCGCTTTAACGACCTGCTGAGCCGCGTCGGTCAGACTAGTAGCCGCGATGATATTCAGACCGCTAGAGGCTAATTTCTCAGCACCCAATTCGGCGTTGTTACCTTCCAGACGTACGACCACCGGTACGTTGACACCGACCTGCTCAACGGCACCGATAATGCCTTCAGCAATCATGTCACAACGTACGATACCGCCGAAGATGTTAACCAGTACGGCTTTAACATTGTCGTCAGATAGGATGATCTTGAACGCTTCTGCCACGCGCTCCTTGGTGGCGCCGCCGCCGACGTCCAAGAAGTTAGCTGGCTTGCCGCCGCTCAGGTTAACGATATCCATGGTGCCCATGGCCAAACCTGCGCCATTCACCATGCAGCCGATGTTGCCATCAAGCGCTACATAGTTAAGCTCCCATTTCGCCGCATCAGCTTCGCGTGAGTCTTCCTGAGACGGATCACGCATTGCCTGCAGGTCTGGGTGACGGTACAGCGCGTTGCTGTCCAGTCCTAGTTTCGCGTCGAGGCAGTGCAGATTGCCTTCTTCGGTCACTACCAGTGGGTTAATTTCTAACAGCGCCAAGTCTTTGTCGTGGAACAATTGAGAAAGACCTAGGAAAATCTTAGTGAACTGCTTAATCTGGTCGCCTTTCAGGCCCAGCGCAAACGCCAGCTCACGCGCTTGGTATGGCTGTGCGCCAACCAGCGGATCAATTTCGGCTTTAAGGATTTTTTCAGGTGTTTCTTCTGCAACCGTCTCAATTTCTACACCGCCTTCGGTAGAGGCCATGAAGACCACGCGACGGGTAGTACGGTCAACCACAGCACCGAGGTAAAGCTCATCGGCGATGTCAGTGCAGGTTTCAACTAGAATCTTAGCAACCGGCTGACCTTTTTCGTCAGTCTGGAAGGTGACCAGGTTCTTGCCCAACCATTTTTCAGCAAATGCTTTGGCTTCAGCCGGATCTTTGATCAGCTTAACGCCACCCGCTTTACCGCGGCCACCGGCGTGAACCTGGGCTTTAACCACCCACATGTCACCACCGATTTTTTTACACGCTTCTTCCGCTTCTTCGGGGGTGTCAACAGCAAAGCCTTTTGACACTGGTAGACCGTAATCGGCAAACAGCTGTTTACCTTGATACTCGTGAAGATTCATCGATTCATGCCATTGGTTGCATGTGACTCGAACGATGATCAGTCTATTTATAAGAACGTTTATAACGACGTTCTTTCAAAAACTGATCATCCCCGTTCTTTCGATCTTTGCTGTTTATGGCAAAGCCGAAAGTGTTGCGCCACCTAACGGTGGCGCTTCGTTGTTGCTTACTGAATTATTTACGCTTTTTGCGATTGGCCATGTGAATAGCGTGGCCATCAACCGCTAGAGCTGCTTCGTGTACGGCTTCCGACATGGTCGGGTGCGCGTAGCAGGTCAGCGCTAGGTCTTCGGCACTGGAGCCGAATTCCATAGCAATCACGCCTTGGGCAATCATTTCGCCAGCGTGTTGACCCACGATATGCATACCGAGAATGCGGTCAGTTTCTGCATCAGCGATGATTTTGGCGCTACCTTCGGTGGCGTTGTTAGCCATGGCACGACCGCTGGCCGCGAAGGGGAAGGTGCCGGTCTTAACTTCGATACCTTTGGCTTTCGCGTCTTGCTCGGTCATACCAACCCACGCCACTTCCGGGTAGGTATAAATAACGCTAGGAATAGTGTCGTAGTTCATCTCGGCTTTATGGCCAGCGATGATATCAGCCACCATGATGCCTTCTTCAGAGGCTTTGTGCGCCAGCATAGGGCCACGTACACAGTCACCAATGGCGTAAACGCCCGGGACATTCGTACGGCACTGGTCATCAACAAAGATGAAGCCACGCTCATCCAGCTCAATGCTGACACCATCGGCGATGACGCCTTTGGTGTAGGGGCGACGGCCAACACAAACGATAAGCTTGTCGAACGTCATCTCTTGTTCGCCATTGGCATCGCTGTATTTAACAACGACTTCTTCGCCTTTGACTTCAGAACCGGTCACACGGGCGCCCAGCTTAATATCAAGCCCCTGCTTTTTGAGCAGTTTTTGAGTCTCTTTAGCGACGGTGGTATCCACCATCGGCAGGAAGGAGTCCATGGCTTCAAGTACGGTGACTTCAGAACCCAGGCGATTCCATACGCTGCCCAGCTCAAGACCGATAATGCCCGCACCAATGACACCCAAACGCTTAGGCGTTTCGGTGAATTCCAGCGCGCCGGTCGAATCAACGATCAGGCCTTCGGTCAGCGGCGTCGGCGGAATTTCAACCGGCACAGAGCCTGCGGCGATGACGATGTTCTCAGCGTCATAAGTCGTGGTATTGCCCTCAGCATCGGTAACTTCAACTTGCTTGCCCGAGGTGACTTTAGCAGTACCTTCAATAGCGGTGACGCCATTGGCTTTGAACAGACCAGAGATGCCGCCGGTCAAGTTCTTAACGATCTTGTCCTTGCGAGCAATCATCTTGGTGACGTCCATAGTGACGTCGCCTGCCTGAATGCCCATCTCATCGAAATCGTGCTTGGCTTCGACGAACTTATGCGACGCTTCAAGCAACGCTTTAGAAGGGATACAGCCAACGTTCAAGCAAGTACCGCCATGAACAACGTTGCCTTCTTTACCGATCCATTTCTCGACACAGGCCGCTTTCAGGCCCATTTGTGCTGCACGAATGGCGGCTACGTACCCGCCAGGGCCGGCACCGATAACGATCACATCAAACTTATCAGCCATGTTGGCTCCTTTAGCTTGCTGGCCACCCGCCCTGTAGGGCGAGTGGCTGTGTGCGATTGCAGATATATCCTGGATTATGCATTAGCGTACTTAACCAATATGACGCTTATGCTCTTTTTAGACGTCCAGCAACAAACGTGCAGGGTCTTCCAGCAATTCTTTAAGGGTGACCAAGAATTGAACGGCGTCTTTACCGTCGATCATACGGTGGTCATATGAGAGCGCCAGATACATCATCGGGCGAATCTCGACCTTACCGTTCACTGCCATCGGACGATCCTGAATCTTGTGCATACCCAGGATGGCGGTTTGCGGCGGGTTGATGATCGGCGTCGACATCAATGACCCAAAGGTACCGCCATTGGTGATGGTGAAGGTGCCACCGATCATGTCGTCCATACCTAGCTTGCCGTCGCGGGCACGCTTACCGAAGTCGACGATAGTGCGCTCGACGTCAGCAATTTTCATGTTGTCCGTATCACGCAGTACCGGTACAACCAAGCCACGGTCAGTGGAGACAGCAACACCGATATCCTGGTAGCCATGATAAACGATATCGGTACCGTCGATGGAGGCGTTCACATCGGGGTAACGCTTGAGCGCTTCAGAAGCTGCTTTGACAAAGAAGCCCATAAAGCCCAGCTTGATGTCGTGAGCTTTTTGGAAGGTCTCTTTGTACTGCGCACGCAGGGCCATGATTTCAGTCATGTCCACTTCGTTATACGTGGTCAGCATGGCAGCGGTTTGCTGCGCCTGAACCAAACGCTTAGCAATGGTTTGACGCAGACGACTCATCGGTACGCGCTTCTCAACGCGGTCACCTTCAGCCACGGGTGCAGCCGCCGCTTTCGCCGGTGCAGCAGATTTTGCACTCTTCTTAGCGGAGCCGTCTTTTACTGCTTTCTGAACGTCTTCTTTCAAGATACGGCCACCTTTCCCGGTGCCCTCAATTTTGGCAACGTCCAGGTCATGCTCAGCCACCATCTTACGTGCAGAAGGGGCTAGGATCTTGTCGCCCACTTTCTCATCGGCGCCATCATCATCGCTGCTATCTGCTTTAGCGGGCGCTGAATCGCCGCCACTATCTCCAGCGCTATCTCCGCCAGCACCTTCGGTGAAGATCGCCAGAACCGCTTCGGATTCCACCTGGCTACCCTCTTCGGCTTTAATTTCAGCCAGGGCACCATCGGCTGGGGCGACAACTTCCAGCACTACTTTATCCGTTTCGATATCGGCCAATACTTCATCACGCTTGACCGCTTCGCCAACTTTTTTGTGCCACGTTGCTACGGTGCCTTCCTGGATAGACTCAGGGAAGCTGGGCGCTTTTACATCGTGCTTTTTGCCACCACCGTTACCGCTGCTAGCAGGTGTTTCTGAAGCGGTCTCTTTCGGTGCTTCAGAAGCGCTTTCTTCTTTCTTACCGCTGTCGCCAGAGGCACTGCCTTCACCGATTTTGCCTAGCACTTGCTCTGACTGAACGGTATCGCCCTCTTCGGCCATTACGTCAGTCAGGGTACCCGCTTCAGGTGCAACAACTTCGAGCACCACTTTGTCGGTTTCGATTTCAACAATCAGCTCGTCACGCTCAACGCTGTCACCCGGCTTTTTATGCCACGCCGCCACTGTGCCTTCGGCAACGGATTCCGGAAAGGTTGGCGCTTTGATATCAGTAGCCATGTCGTTTCCCTTATGTATTCTCTAAATCCAGTGGCCGCTTATAGATTAAAAGCGTCTTCCACCAGCTGGCGCTGCTGTTCAGTATGGACGGACATATAGCCAGCTGCCGGAGCAGCAGAGGCAGGACGTCCTGCAAATTTCAAATCGCGTCCGAAGCCATCTTTCAGCATATCGGCCACTGCACGCATGTGGTGCTGACTGGAGTACCAGGCGCCTTGATTCAGTGGCTCTTCCTGACACCACACGATGTCTTCTACGTTGGTATAGCCTTTAAGCGCTTCCAGAAGCTCTTCTTTCGGGAAGGGATAAAGCTGCTCAAGGCGCAATATCACCGTATCGTGACGCTCATTCTCAGCGCGCCACGCAGCCAAGTCGTAGTAGACCTTGCCAGCACAGAGAACAACACGCGTGACCTTCTCAGGTGCAAGATCGGCTTGGTCAGCAAGTACCATATGGAACTTGCCGTGAGCCAAATCTTCCAGACTCGAAATCGCTTCTTTATGACGCAGCAGCGATTTTGGTGTCATCACGATAAGTGGCTTACGCAGCGGACGAATTACCTGACGACGCAGTAAGTGATAAATCTGCGCGGGGGTAGTCGGCACACACACCTGCATATTGTGCTCGGCACACATTTGCAGGAAGCGCTCTAAGCGCGCAGAGGAGTGCTCAGGCCCCTGACCTTCGTAGCCGTGCGGCAGCAGCATGGTTAAACCACACACCCGGCCCCACTTCGTTTCACCCGAGGAGATGAACTGATCCACCACCACTTGCGCACCGTTAAAGAAATCGCCGAACTGAGCTTCCCAGATCACCAAGTCATTGGGCGCAGTAGTTGAGTAACCATACTCAAACGCCAGCACCGCTTCTTCCGACAGGAAGGAGTCATGAATAGTGAAACGCGGCTGACTATCGGCCATGTTCTGTAGCGGAACATAGGTAGTGCCGTCTTTCTGGTTGTGCACCACCGCATGACGGTGGGAGAAAGTACCGCGTCCGACATCTTGCCCGGTAATACGAATCGGGTGACCTTGTTCCAGCAACGTGGCATAAGCCAACGTTTCGGCAAAGCCCCAGTTAAGTGCCAAACCACCAGCCTGCATCTTACGCCGGTCTTCATAAATCTTGGCAACTTGGCGCTGTACCTCGACGCCATCTGGAACCTCACACATGCGTGCGGCTAACTGCTGCAGACGCTTCATATCGAAGGTGGTGTCTGCATCACCTGACCACTCGTGGCCCAGGTAGGGTGCCCAATCGACAAACAGAGAAGCGTTCGGCTCTTGTACTAACGCATTAGCAACGTGATTACCCGCCACTAAATCATTGCGATAGGTTTCCACCATCTCTTTGGCAGCGTCTTCAGACAAAACGCCCTGCTCCACCAAGCGCTTAGCGTAAAGCGAGCGCGCAGAGGGATGGTCTTTAATTTTGGCGTACATCATCGGCTGCGTGCCTGACGGCTCGTCAGCTTCGTTATGCCCACGACGACGGTAGCAGACCAGATCAATCACCACATCTTTCTTAAACTGCTGGCGGTAATCGAGGGCTACTTGTGTGGCATGCAGTACTGCATCAGGGTCATCGCCATTGACATGGAAAATAGGCGCTTGAACCATCTTGGCAATATCAGTGCAGTATTCGGTGGAGCGTGCATCCTGCGGATGTGACGTGGTAAAGCCCACTTGGTTATTAATCACAATGTGGACCGTACCACCGGTTTTGTAAGCACGGGTCTGAGACATCTGGAATGTCTCCATCACCACGCCTTGACCGGCAAAGGCAGCATCGCCATGGACGTTGATCGGCAGTACTTTGCTGCCCTCTTCGTCGTTACGACGATCCTGACGCGCACGTACCGAGCCTTCGACTACCGGTGCGACAATTTCCAGGTGCGATGGGTTGAACGACATTGCCAAGTGAACTTCGCCACCGGGAGACATGACGTTCGAGCTAAAGCCCTGGTGATATTTCACATCGCCGGAACCGCGTTCAATGACTTTTTTGCCATCAAACTCGTCGATCAAGTCGGCTGGGTTTTTACCCAAAATATTGACCAACAGGTTGAGCCGACCACGGTGTGCCATACCGATGACCACTTCTTTGGTGCCGTAACCGCCAGCACGCTGGATAAGCTCATCCATCATCGGCACAAACGACTCACCACCTTCAAGGCCAAACCGTTTGGTACCTGGATATTTTGATGCCAGGTAATTCTCCAAACCTTCGGCGGCCGTCAAGCGCTCAAGTACGTGCTTACGCACGTCGGCGCTGAATTCCGGCGCACTGCGCACCGATTCAAAACGCCGCTGCAGCCAGCGTTTCTCTTCCGTATCGACAATGTGCATGATTTCACAGCCGATGGAACGGCAATACGTACGCTCCAACGCATCCACGATCTCACGCAATGGCGCTTTGTCGATGCCTAAAAAGAAAGAACCAGTCTGGAACTCGGTGTCCAAATCAGCTTTTGAAAGCTGATGAAACGACAGATCGAGATCAGGAACGGGGGTGGGATTACGCAGTCCTAGCGGGTCGATATTGGCCTTCTGATGGCCACGGAAGCGGTAGGCGTTAATCAGTTGCAGGACTTTCACCTGCTTTTTATTCTCGCCGCTATCGGCAGCGGCAACTACACGGCCCGGACGGCTTTCGCGCCCCAACTGGTAGAACTGATCACGAACTGGGCTTAGTGGGACATCGTGGGAGGCACTGCCCTCGGAAGATGGCAACTGATCAAAATAGCTGCGCCACTCTTCAGGGACAGAGTCAGGATCTGCGAGGTACTGCTCGTAAAGCGCTTCCACGTAGTGAACATTGCCGCCACTAACGTGAGAGGAACGCCACATCAACTCCATTATGCCTTGTTGCATCTCTCGGTCACCCTGCACTGATGGGGTGGTATCGGTATCGTCGCAAAATGCGGCGACATCGCTATTGCCCTGCCGGCGGGGCGGGACTTTTGCCGGCGGCGCCGACCTACGGCCGGTAGCCCTGTTCATCTAGCTATTCGTTATCTAACTATCTTTCAACTAGTCGTACTTCAACTAGCCATACTTCGATTAACGGGTCATTCGGTCTTTCGTATTCAGTTCATGCTCGAAAGCCGGTACCCAAGGCACCGGCTTTCAAACTTGTCTGATCAGCAATGCGACGTGACGCCGCACTGCGTGACAAACCCTATGATAACAAGCGAAGCGCCATGATTTAAGTGGCATTGTTACCCAACTTAAGTGGCACTCGCTTTTTTACTCATATGTCATAGGTTTAGGTAGCATCCGCAAGTAGCATTTCGCGGATTTTACCAATTGCCCGCGTGGGATTGAGGCCTTTTGGGCACACCGCCACACAATTCATGATGCCGCGGCAGCGAAACACCGAGAACGGGTCTTCCAGGTTGCTCAAGCGCTCACTGGTGGCCGTATCACGGGAATCGGCCAAGAAGCGGTACGACTGCAGCAGACCGGCCGGGCCGACAAACTTCTCTGGGTTCCACCAGAACGACGGGCAAGACGTTGAACAGCATGCGCATAGAATACACTCATACAAGCCATCTAGCTTGTCGCGTTCTTCCGGCGATTGCAGACGCTCAATGGCAGGTGCCGGGGTGTCGTTCTGCAGGTACGGCTGAATACGCTCGTACTGCTTATAGAACAGCCCCATATCGACAACCATGTCACGAATAACCGGCAAACCTGGCAGCGGACGCAGCACCAGCTTGTTGTTTTTCACAACATCTGACAGCGGTGTAATACACGCCAAGCCGTTTTTGCCGTTCATGTTCATACCGTCTGAACCGCAAACACCTTCGCGGCAGCTACGACGGAATGCCAAACCGCTGTCTTGTTCCTTCATCATATGAAGAACATCCAGCACCATCACATCGCGGCCTTTGGTATCGACCTGAAACTCCTGCATATAAGGTGCGGAGTCGGTTTCCGGATTGTAACGGTATACGGATACCTGAAGATTGGACATAGTGACTCCCTCTCGTCAATGCGGAGTTTAGTAGGTACGAACCTTAGGCTCGAACGTATCAACAGTTTTCGGCTTGAAATTAACGTCACGCTGCTTCAACTGCTTAGTTAGCGGGAAGTAGAGTGAGTGCTTCAGCCAATTGACGTCATCACGGTCTGGATAGTCGTAGCGCGAGTGGGCGCCGCGGCTCTCTTTACGCTCAAGGGCAGCGATCGCCGTCGCTTCTGCCACTTCCATCAAGTTATCAAGCTCTAACGCTTCTACACGGGCGGTGTTGAAGGCGTTGGACTTGTCAGGCAGGTAGGCGTTGGCGATACGCTCACGCAGCAGCGCTAGCTTGTCGACGCCTTCCAGCATGTTTTTCTCTTCGCGGAATACGCCGAAGGAGGTCTGCATGATTTCCTGAAGCTCAGCTTTTAACTCAGGAATGCTTTCGCCACCCTCAGACTCGTTCCAGCGTGTGATGCGCTTCATGGCCGATTCAATGTCAGACTCGGAAGCGTCCAGATACTCAATGCCTTCGTTCAGCGCGCCTTCGATAAACATGCCAGCGGCACGGCCGAAGACCACGAGATCCAGCAGCGAGTTACCGCCCAAGCGGTTAGCACCGTGAACAGATACACACGCCGCTTCACCGCAGGCAAACAGACCGTTAACGATATGATCGTTACCGCTGTCATCTTGGGTAATCGCCTGGCCGTGAATGTTAGTCGGAATACCGCCCATCATGTAGTGGCAGGTCGGTACGACCGGGATCGGGTCTTTTGCAGGATCAACGTGAGCAAAGGTCTTAGAAAGCTCAACGATACCGGGCAGACGCTTGCCAAGAACTTCTTCACCCAGGTGATCAAGCTTCAAGAAGACGTGATCGCCCTTCTCGCCGCAGCCACGACCTTCCAGAATTTCCATGACCATCGAACGAGCAACCACGTCACGACCGGCCAAATCTTTGGCGTTCGGCGCGTAACGCTCCATAAAGCGTTCGCCGTCTTTATTGATCAGGTAACCACCTTCACCGCGGCAGCCTTCAGTGACCAGTGTGCCCGCACCGTAAATACCGGTCGGGTGGAACTGCCACATTTCCATATCCTGCATCGGGAAGCCGGCACGCATGGCCATACCGATACCATCACCGGTATTGATCAAGGCGTTGGTAGTAGAGGCGTAGATACGGCCTGCACCACCGGTGGCCAGCACGGTTGCTTTGGATTTAACGTGGACGACTTCGCCGGTTTCGATGCACATGGCAATACAACCGACCACGTCACCGCTGGCATTTTTGACCAAATCAACCGCGTACCACTCATTCAGGAACACGGTATTGTTCTTTAAGTTGTTCTGGTAAAGCGTGTGCAACAGCGCATGGCCGGTACGGTCAGCCGCTGCACAGGTACGCGCCGCTTGACCACCTTCACCAAAATTCTTGGACTGGCCGCCGAACGGGCGCTGGTAGATGCGACCATTATCTAAACGCGAAAACGGCAGACCCATGTGTTCAAGCTCAAATACGGCTTTCGGGCCTTCAGAACACATATACTCCGCTGCGTCCTGGTCAGCGATATAGTCACCGCCTTTAACGGTGTCATACATGTGCCAGCGCCAGTCGTCATTCGGGTCGTCGGACGCGATCGCGCAAGTAATACCACCCTGTGCAGAAACAGTGTGAGAACGGGTCGGGAAAACTTTCGATAACACGGCCGTCTTCTTGCCGGACTTCGCCAGCTCCAAAGCGGCTCGCAGGCCAGAGCCACCGCCACCAATGATAATGGCGTCAAACGTCAGGCTACGCAGATTAGACATGTAATCAAGCTCCCCACAGAATTTGAATGCCCCACACCAAGTACACGAAAATGCCCAGAATAATGATTGCTTGGGCACTTACGCGTAGGCGAGTGGACTTGAGATAGTCAGTGGTGACGGTCCACAGACCGATCCAGGCGTGTGCTGCTAAGGCGATAAATGCCAGTAGCGAGAAGATACGCATCCACGTTTGATTGAACAGGCCGCTCCAAGCGTAATAATCAAGGTTCGGATTAAACAGCAGGTAGGCAACGATAAAGACGGTATAAAGAGCCAAAATCACCGCGGATACGCGCTGCATCAGCCAATCAGACAGCCCACTACGGCCAAAACTTGTGATGTTAGTTACCATACCCAAACTCCTGCCAGAATAATCAGAACAGCACTGACCACCACGGTGATCTGCGCTTTTTGTACGCCTCCCTCAAGGGTTACTCCGATGTCAGCATCCATTAGCAGGTGTTTAATACCGGCGACAAAATGGAATGCCAGAGCGGATAACAGTCCCCAAGCAATCAATTTAGCCAAAAAGTTATTGGCCAATACATTGCTAACGGCGTCAAAACCCGCCGGAGATGACAAAGACTTGCCCAGCGCCCAAAAAGCGAAAATCAGGCCAACGAACAGGATGACACCCGTGATGCGGTGTGTGATCGACGTCAATGCCGGCAATGGGAAATGGATAGTAGAAAGATCTAGGTTTACGGGTCGTTTGCTATTCACGGCTTTGTACACACTCTCTTGGCCCGCTCTGCGACAGTTCGGGCATGGCCCGAGCGGGGCGGTGGTTGCTGGAAGGGGCTCGGCCGTTGCCAAGTCGGGCACGACCACCTGCCGGTCGCGCGCCGTGGATTATAAGAACCTTCGGCCTCGCTTACAAACCGAACTCAGGCCTAACTCGACTATGGTGCAAGAAAAATGCCTTCATACTGAGTCGATTTTGCGCTGCAGCATGGTTATAGTGGCAGTAGATCAGCAGTTTTGTAAGCCTGTTAACATATCATGTTAACCTATTGCCGCTCTTCTGACACAACACCAATCACAACAATGATTGACACAACATTAATGGTAGGTCTTTTCATCGTATACAAAAATTATCCATAACAATAATCTCTGTACAACTCATAACTAGCGCTTCGGCTAATTGACAAAATGTCGCACACTTCTATAGTGGGCAGGCCTTTTCGCCGGCGCGGTATGCGCAACAACGACTTTACGTCCCAACCCGAATTCGAAAGGAGGCCAGCATGGCTGACAGGAAAGCGACATTGACGGTAGACGGTCTAGATAAACCGATCGAACTACCCATGTATTCCGGCACACTTGGCCCCGATGTTATTGATGTACGTGGCTTAGGCGCTGAAGGCCTGTTCACCTACGACCCCGGCTTTATGGCCACTTCTTCCTGCCAGTCCGCCATTACCTATATTGATGGCGGCAAGGGCGTACTGCTACACCGCGGCTACCCCATCGACCAACTGGCCAAAGAATCTAACTTCGTAGAGGTCTGCTACACCCTGCTGTTTGGTGAGCTGCCTAATGACGAGCAGTACGCGGATTTTGAATCGCGCATTCGTAACCACACGATGGTTCACGATCAAATCAATAACTTCTTTAAAGGGTTTCGTCGCGATGCGCACCCGATGTCTATTTTATGTGGCGTTGTAGGCGGCTTAGCGGCTTTCTACCACGATCATATGGACATCACTCAGGAAGAAGATCGCATCATCAGCGCGATCCGCTTGATTGCCAAAATGCCAACGCTGGCGGCAATGTCCCACAAATATAACGTGGGCCAGCCGTTCAACTACCCTCGCAACGATCTGAGCTATGCAGAGAACTTCCTCTACATGATGTTCAGCAATCCGTGCGAAGAGTACAAAATCAATCCTGTGTACGCGAAAGCCATGGACCGCATCTTTATGCTGCATGCGGACCATGAGCAGAATGCCTCTACTTCGACCGTACGCCTGGCTGGCTCCACGGGTGCCAATCCGTTCGCCTGTATTAGCGCAGGTATCGCGGCACTTTGGGGTCCCGCTCACGGCGGTGCCAACGAAGCTGTTCTGGCCATGCTCGACGAAATCGGTGAAGATTCCGAAGAGAATATCCAGCGCTTTGTTGATAAAGCCAAAGACAAAGACGATCCGTTTAAGCTGATGGGCTTTGGTCACCGCGTATACCGCAACTTTGACCCGCGCGCCAAAGTCATGAAAGAGACCTGCGACGAAGTACTTGCAGAACTCGGCATGGCCGATGACCCGCAACTCAAAATTGCTAAGCGCCTTGAGCAGATCGCTCTTGAAGACGAGTACTTCATTGAGCGTAAGCTGTACCCGAACGTTGATTTCTATTCAGGTATTATCCTGAAAGCGATGGGCATTCCGACCAATATGTTCACCGTGATTTTCGCGGTATCGCGCACGATTGGCTGGATCTCCCATTGGCATGAAATGCTCAGCGAAAGCTATAAAATTGGCCGTCCGCGTCAGCTGTATATTGGCCATGACAAGCGTGACTACCCGAAGAAATAAACTGCACTATGCATAATCGCAGTTTATAGCAACTTAAAAGGCCACCTCCGGGTGGCCTTTTGCATTGATAGCATTTAAGCCTAAGACCTTGTCAGGCGCTTACTAGCTTATCGCTAACCCAAGCATGGTCTTGTGTAAGCACGCCACCCAGCAGCCCCTTATTAATCGCTATGCATGCAATTGAACAACGCCCACCCTCTCGACTTCTGTGATGAGCAAAGATTGGAATATTCTGCTGTCATGAAAACACTAACGTTAGCCCTAATAGCACTTGACTTTTGAGTCGCGGCACATTGATAAATGTTTTCCACACTATCTGTGGATAACCCTGTTCACAACCACTTTAAAACGTCCCAGAATCGCCATGGGCAGTGGGTCAGCCTTAAATTGGTTATTTTTTGACCTATCATAAGCCATTGTTTTTAAAGAGTTTAAGTTCTGTTCAAGTTTTTTTGCGTCAACAACAAGGGGTTGTGCACAACCTTGAAAGCCAAATTGCAAAAGTGGACAAGTCAAGCACAAAATCGTCCAAGAAAAGCCGTTTTTGGCTTTTTTTGTAGGTGATTTTGTAAGCGATAGAAACGCAAATATCCAGCACATGAGAAAACTCATTGCTAGGAAAGGATGATCAAGAAGGGAGTAGTAAAGTGATGGCGTCCCATAGGGGGTTCGAACCCCTGTTACCGCCGTGAAAGGGCGGTGTCCTAGACCACTAGACGAATGGGACGTATAACAAGCTGCTTCACGAACTGCTACTAGTTACTAATTGGTGGAGCCTAGCGGGATCGAACCGCTGACCTCAACACTGCCAGTGTTGCGCTCTCCCAGCTGAGCTAAGGCCCCACATGTCGCGAAGACGGAGCGTATAATACTGATTATGCAGGTCTTCGTCAACAAGAAAAACGCCAATTCCTAAAGGTAAGAAATTGGCGTTAAAATCACGATCAATCGCGGTTAGGCAATGTCACGAAACTCTTTCTCAAAACGCTTTGCCTGCTTCTTCGATACGCCGCCCAACACCTCAATCGCGTTGCGCAGTCGCGCCCGGGTAACGTCAGAGCCTAAAATAGCCATCGCATCCATCACCGAGGTGCTGGACGTACTGCTGGTAATGGCAATAAACACCGGCGCCAGAAAGGCTTTCATTTTTAGCCCGAAGTGTTCAGACAGGATTTTCACTTCTGCTAGCAACGCTTCTTTATGCCAAGCCGGAACACCCTCAAACCGCCAGACAAGGAACTGCAGCAACTTAACCAGCTCTTCCTCATCCAGCGTCACGCTCGCAAACGATTCTTCACTTAACGCTGGCAAGCCAGAGAAGAAGTGCCCGGCTAACGGCATTACCTGAGAGAGCGTTTCGACTCGCGGACGCACTTGGGGCAGTATCTGCTTAATGTAGGCATCATTAAAAGCCCACTCCCGAAGCGCGCTCAATAGCGCATCGTCATCCAGGTCTTCACGGATATACACACCGTTCAACCAGGTAAGTTTCTCAAGATCAAAGACAGGCCCACCCAAGGAGACGCGCTGCACATCAAACTCAGCGATCATTTCTAACAGGTTAAATTTTTCACGCTCGTCAGGCATCGACCACCCCATCCGCCCCAAGTAGTTGGTAACGGCCTGAGGCAAAAAACCCATCCGACGGTAGTAGTTAATCGACGTTGGATTTTTTCGTTTCGAAAGTTTAGATTTATCAGGATTACGCAGCAGCGGCATATGGCAAAGCTCAGGCATTTCCCAACCAAAATACTCATATAACAGTTGGTGTTTAGGCGCCGAGTTAATCCACTCCTCCCCACGTAGTACGTGCGTAATCCCCATTAAATGGTCATCCACCACATTGGCTAAGTGGTAGGTGGGCATGCCGTCTGATTTGAGCAGGATTTGCGCATCCACCTGCGCCCACTCCACTTCAATCGTGCCGCGTAGCATATCCTTTACAACGCATACGCCTTCAGTGGGCACGTTCATGCGCACTACGTAGGGCCAGTCTTCCTGCTCACGGCGCGCTTGCTCTTCTGCACTTAACACCAGGTCGGCTGGCTTTAACGCTAGCTGTAGCCCCGCCGCCTTACGCGCTTCACGCAACTCATCTAGCTCTTCACTGGTGCGATAGCATTTGAAAGCATGGCCAGCGTCTAGCAACTGCTGAGCGTGCTGGGCGTAAATATCCCTCCGCTCGCTCTGTCGATAAGGGCCATGGGGGCCGCCCACATCCGGACCTTCATCCCACTCAAGCCCCAGCCAGCGCAAAGAATCGAGAATCATCTGCTCTGACTCGGGGGTAGAACGCACCCGATCAGTATCTTCGATACGTAGGATAAATTGGCCGCCATGCTGACGCGCAAAACATAGGTTGAAAAGCGCGATGTAAGCCGTACCAACGTGGGGATCCCCTGTCGGAGAAGGTGCGATGCGAGTACGTACGGTCATGAAAACGTCCTATTGGCAAATATGCATGGCGATATTATACGCACCTTAGGCGTAACCTACAGCGCCACGCAGGGAACAACTGAAGCAAGAAAGCGTCAGAGAAATTAACTCAACGTTATTTGTCCACTAATGCGTGCTAAAGCACAATCGCTTAGTATGGCACTGCAACAACCCCTTGAGTGCATACCTCAAGAGTGAGACAGACCAATAACGTATGTTCGTAGCGCCACCATTCCGGTGGAAGACATTCAACGAGCTTATTTAGCTCATTCATCAGGAATACGAAATGGAATCGCTAGGCTCACGTATCAAGCAACTAAGGCTTAGGGCCAAGCTCAATAAGGCTGCCCTTGCTCGTAAAGTTGGCGTGTCAGATGTCACCATTTCATACTGGGAATCCGGGGCGATTAAACAGATCGGTCACGAACGCTTGGTTGCGCTCGCAGACGCTCTAGACTGCTCCCTGGCGACACTATTGGAAGGTGATAGCGCTCCCGAGCTATTAACGTTGACCCATACTGGTCCCCTCCCCTGGGAGCAGGTACAGGCAACTACCATCAAGGTCCCCAGTCATTTACCCCTAAATATTGACTGGAAAGCACCTTGCGTCATGGTCACACCTGGTCCAGATACAGACTTTTCACCCGCTACCCCTGGTGATTTGCTGTTGCTTGGCCCAACACAGGTGTTTCATAAGGCAGGCCACTACGTAGTGCAACGTGACGAGAGCTTTGTCATTGAGCATTTCGCTAAAGCCCCCAGTGATACATCGATTCATGCAGTACTGTTAGCCCATTGGCATCCTGCCTAAAGCATCTACATCCCCGGACTCTCTAGCACTTCCACCTGGTCACGCGTTTGTCTTGGCTCACTCCCCACCAAGAAGCGTCGTGAGTAGGTGGCCACTTGGCCCAACCCATGGCGGGATTGTCTTACAAGCTCTCCCGCCAGGTGTTGGCCTTGATTGCCGATAAGCGCTTGCACACTTTGTGGCTGCACGCTGGCTTCCGCCACTTCAACCCGCACCACATAACCACCATCAGGTAAACCACTGCCCGAGCCAAACGGCCCCGCTGCAAAGATGCCATCTGCCACACCTGTGCGTGCCTGCCAGCGCACGCGGCTAATTTCCCGTTCAACGACAATTTGCAGCTGTGTACCATCGGGTAAGTTGGTTTCACCTTCGACCATCAAACGCCGATCTGTGCGTAGTGAAACATCCGTAGAGATAGTAACGTCAATGGGCTCTACTTCTGCCACTTGGGGTTCAGGGGTTGGTGCTTGCTCTGACTGGGTCGTGGAAACTGATTCACGAGGCGGCTCTTCTGTATCACTACAGCCAGCCAATAGCGCAACGGATACCACTACCACACTTACACTGTTTATTATATTGCGCATAACATCTCCTAAACATTACATGGCCTTCAGCTTAACACTGCTCAGCCGCCACCACATTGGAATAGCGCTTTTAACCACCGCCATTTGCCCACCTTCCGGTACAATGCGCTTATCGTGCTAACAAGATACTTTCAGGAGCTGGGGCTTTGGACATCATTTGGTGGGTGGCATACGTAGCATTGGGCGGTTTTGTCGGCATTATGGCAGGCTTATTAGGCATTGGTGGCGGTGGCATTATGGTGCCAATCCTCACCTCACTGTTCGTGCTGCAAGGCGTGCCTCATGAGCATCTTGCTCACTTGGCCTTAGGTACTGCAATGGCCGCTATTATTCCTGCTTCCACCGCCAGCCTGCTTTCCCATCACCGTCATGGGGCGGTTCGCTGGGATATCGTGCGCTTTATTACGCCGGGCATTTTAATCGGCACGTTTATGGCGACGTTTATTGCAGCACTGATCCCCACGCGCAGCTTAGCCATCTTTTTCGCCTGCTTTATGGTGCTAATGTCACTGCAAATGTTGGCGAATATCAAGCCCAAACCAAGCCGTGGGTTACCCGGCCCGCTGGGAGTCAGCGGTGTTGGCTTCGGCATTGGCAGTATTTCAGCGTTAGTCGCGATTGGTGGCGGATCATTAACAGTGCCCTTCCTGACGTGGTGTAACGTCAAACTCCCCCGCGCCATTGGTACTTCCGCCGCCGTTGGCTTACCCATCGCCATCGCCGGCGCACTGGGGTATATCATTAATGGTTGGGGTACAGTGGGACTACCCAGCGCGGCGCTAGGCTACGTTTATCTGCCCGCCCTACTGCTAATGGCCCCCTTCAGCATCCTCACCGCCCCCATTGGCGCCAAACTTGCTCACAAGCTGCCTGTCGCGCTGCTTAAGCGCGTATTTGCATTTATGTTAATGGGGTTGGCGTTACAGATGGTTTATGCGGTGTTTACGGCGTGAGGTGGGAACTATACAGGTAGGCTTGGTGAGTTTAGTCAAACCACGCGGAATACAAAGATTTAGACGAGATCGTCTAACTCGACATCTAGTGTTTTGGCGATTCGCTGGAGCACACTTAGCGAGCCGGGCTTTTTACCCGCCTCTATTTCAGAGAGATACCCTTGGCTGATGCCCACTTTCTCAGCCAGCTCGCCTGCTCGCAAACCACGGTGCTCACGATACACCTTGACTGGTGCAACACCTTCTAAAAGTGCCTCAACTACCGTTAAAGGAAAAGACTCTTCACCCCGCGCTACCACGGCGCTCGCCGCTTGAATATCAACTTGATCTTCCAACCGCTCCAGCAAAGCAAGATAGTCCTGCTCAGCCAATACCACCAACCGCTCGCCGGTTGGGGTATTAATAATTTGTGGCGCGCTCATGCTGCCTCCTATTGCCATCATTGGTAAACACTACCCCGGGCACCGATATTAATGATATCCAATACATCGCCATTTTCGTGGATGATCACCCGCCAATCACCTACCCGCAGCCGAATATAGTCACTGCCCTTCAATACCTTCACGTTGTTGCTCTGGCTTACCGGGTCTTCCGCGTAAGCCTTGATTTTACCCTGTATACGCTGTGACTCTGGCCGCGGCATGCGCTGCAAGACCTTTAAGGCGCTTTTTCGGTAAGTGATCGTCTTCATCACACTAATTATAGCTATGAGCTAACATAAAGCGATTAATTTTAGCTGCAGGCTAATTATTCCTTTATAAAATTGGCCTTTAAAATTTATCAGTACCCAATTTAGGGATGACGTGGGGCTTACACCATTATCCTAAGGCACATTAACAGTATTTTGATGAGATCTTGGGTGGAGCCTAACCTGCCCTGCGTTGTGAGTGCTGTGGCATATACCTCGCTATGTGCTGAACGCCCATTCTTACGTACAATAGCGCGCATACATCATGCCACCTCTCAGAAAGCCCTCAAGGTGTACCAAGATTTTTGGCACAACAGCCAATATCGCAGCTTGGTACACTGTGGGTACACCAAAGGCATTAATTACCGTATTTAGAGGCAATTTAGCTGTGCTTAATGCAGCTAGCGATATTATTAAATGACTAATTTATTTAAAGAAAATAGTGCAGATAGGGGCAGGCTTTTTTCAGTTGCACCCATGATGGATTGGACAACCCGCGATTTCAGGGCATTCGCACGCACCTTAACCAAGCGGACGCTGCTGTATACCGAGATGGTCACGACCGGTGCGATTTTGCACGGGACGCCCCGTGAGCGTTTTTTGGGTTACAACGAGGTGGAGCATCCGATTGCGCTGCAGTTGGGTGGCAGCGATACCGGTGAGCTTGCGGAGTGCGCGGCGATTACTGAGGCGTGGGGCTATGATGAGGTCAACCTCAACGTGGGTTGTCCGAGTGACCGTGTGCAGAACAATATGATTGGCGCTTGCTTGATGGGCTATCCCGAAAAGGTGGCCGATGCAGTGCGGGCGATGCAGGCGGCGGTGTCTATTCCAGTCACGGTAAAATGCCGAATTGGTATTGATGACCAGGATGAGGACGCCGACCTTGAGCGCTTTATCGCTATTGTGGCTGATGCAGGGTGCGAGGTGTTCACCGTACACGCTCGTAAGGCGTGGTTGCAGGGTTTATCGCCGAAACAGAACCGCGATGTACCGCCGCTTAATTACCCCCGCGTTCACCGTTTAAAGCAGAGCCGTCCTGAGCTACATATCGGCATTAACGGCGGGTTTAAAACCCTGGCGGAGTGCCAAAAGCAGCTTACCCATGTGGATAGCGTGATGGTCGGCCGTGAGGCGTATCAAAACCCTTGGCTGCTAGCCGGTGTTGATGAACAACTGTTTGGTGAAAAAGGCCCTGCGGCGAGTCGTGTAGAGGCCGCAATGGCATTCCGGCCTTATATTCAGCAGCGCTTGGATGAAGGCGCGAAGCTGAATCATATTACCCGCCACCTACTGGGTTTATTCCAGGGTTGCCCTGGCGGCAGGCGCTTTCGGCGTCACTTGTCAGAATACGCCCATAAAGAAGGCGCAGGGTTGCGCCTATTTGATGAAGCATTAAGCTTGGTGAGAGAGTTAGAAACTCAAGATGAACAGCCCGCCATCCATCCCGCTTAAACACAGATAGGTCAATATTCTCGTTTAAGCGGTCAGGTAGCGAGCCATGTCAGGTGTTTACGAGCCCTCTTTCACGCCCTGGGCGATACGGTCGCCCACGTCTTTATCGATATTGCGCCAATACTCGAACGCACGCTCAAGCACGGGTTCGCTAACACCCGCCGAAAGGTGGCCGACTACGTTAGACACTAAGCGGTCACGCTGAGCATCGTCCATCACTTCACGCACCAGCGTATGGGCTTGGCCCCAGTCGTCGTCATCTCGGCGCAGGGTATAGGCAGTGCGTACGAAGTCGCCGCTTACTTCCCAGGTATTATCCATCGGGTAGCGCTCGGCATCGGCTGATGGGCCGCCTTTCGAGTTAGGTGCATACACCGGGTCTGTCACATTGCGCATCCGCATAGCACCATCTTTGGTGTAGCTGTGCACTGGTGATTTTGGCGAGTTCACAGGGATCTGCTTATAGTTCACCCCTAGTCGTGCGCGGTGGGCATCAGCGTAGGAGAACCCACGCGCCAGCAGCATTTTGTCTGGGCTTAAGCCAGTACCCGGTACCATGTTGTTAGGCTCAAATGCCGCCTGCTCAATCTCAGTGTGATAGTCCGTTGGGTTGCGATCCAGAATCAGCTTACCCACTTCAATCATCGGGTAATCACCATGCGGCCACACTTTGGTTAAATCGAAGGGGTTGTAGCGATAGGTTTTGGCTTCATCGAAAGGCATGATCTGCACTTTCAATGTCCAACTGGGGTGATCGCCATTCTTTAGGGCATTGTAGAGGTCGCGAGTATGGTAGTCAGCATCGGTGCCAGCCATCTCTTCGGCTTCTTCCTGAGTAAGGAAGTCAATGCCCTGATCAGTTTTGAAATGGTACTTAACCCAGAACCGTTCGCCCTCGGCGTTAATCCACATATAGGTATGGCTAGAGTAGCCATTCATGTGGCGCCAGGTTTTTGGAATACCCCGGTCACCCATCAGCCAGGAAACTTGGTGAGCCGACTCAGGCGAGAGTGTCCAAAAATCCCACTGCATATCGTGATCGCGCAAATTGGTGTCAGCACGGCGCTTTTGCGTGCGGATAAAATGCTGAAACTTCATGGGGTCACGCACAAAAAATACCGGCGTGTTGTTCCCCACCATGTCGAAGTTGCCTTCTGTGGTGTAGAACTTGATTGAGAAGCCGCGTGGGTCACGCCAGGTATCCGGGCTGCCTCGCTCACCTGCCACGGTTGAAAAGCGCATTAGCGTTTCAGTTGTTGTACCCGGTTGGAATACTGCAGCCTTGGTGTACTTACTCACGTCGTGAGTGACTTCAAAACGCCCAAAGCCGCCGCCGCCTTTAGCGTGTGGCTGACGCTCAGGGATGCGCTCACGGTTAAAGTTGGCCATTTGCTCAATTAAATAATGGTCATTGAGCAAAATCGGCCCATTTGGCCCTATGGTGAGAGAATGTTCGTCACTGGTAACCGGTATACCCGCATCTGTTGTGGTGTGCTTAGGTCTATCGCTCGTCATCGTTATTCCTCCATGTCACGGTAGGCGTGGCGCTTCAACACCACGCGTTCGAGTACGATGAAAGCTTGGCTATTTGTTTTATTTTTTCTCATTTTAGTAGCCGCTAACAAAGCCCACTCATAGGTATAGTCAAGCCGACGCAAACTTGCCATCTATAGCGGTTAGGCATTACCTATCAAGGCAGTAGCTTTTTTTGATGAGATTCAAGGCTAATACAGCGAATCAGGTGGCGGAACCAAACTTGAGTTAAAGCTTTCGACAGCGGTTTCCGCTTCTTCAATCTCGTCAAACCGAGCGATATGAAATAGCGCCTCGCCTTCGTTCGCGAGCGGCAAGCGACTCATCCCAATTACAATGCCATCCGCAACGGCGAGCACTTCGCCTTCGTCATTACCAAAGGGGTCAGCCACTTTACCTAACACTTCCCCTTTCGCGACACGTGCGCCCAGGCGAACCTTGGGCCGCATAATGCCGTCGATAGGCGCGCGCGCCCAGCTTGAGCCATTGGCAAGCTCAGCCGGTGCTGGCGTGCGGCGACGCTGCTCGCCGGTCAGCATGCCTAAACGGCGCATCACACGCAGTACGCCGCGAACGCCAGGGGCAATGGCCCACTCATCAAAACGCAGCGCTTCGCCTGCTTCATAGGTGAGCACTGGAATCCCACGCGTCTGGGCGTAGTGGCGCAAGCTGCCTTCACGTAGTTCTGCGTTCAACACAACGGGAGCTCCGAAAGCATCGGCCATGCGCTCGGTTTCGCTGCCAGGCCGAAGCTGGGCTCGAATTTGCGGCAGGTTAGTGCGATGAATAGCTCCAGTATGCAGGTCAATAATATGCGTGGCGTGATCAACAATTTGTTCGCGAAACAGAGCCGCGATGCGCCCACCTAATGAGCCTGACTCGCTGCCTGGAAAACAGCGATTCAGATCCCGTCGGTCAGGCAAATAGCGGGTTTGTTGCAGGAAGCCAAATACGTTCACAACGGGCACAGCAATCAGTGTGCCACGAATACTATTAATCGTTTTGGCGCGCAGCACTCGGCGAACAATTTCTACCCCATTGATTTCATCGCCATGGATACCTCCACATACCAGCAACACCGGACCCTCCTTACGGCCATGGACCACCTCGACGGGAATGTGCAGCGGGGTATGGGTATATAAACGCGCAACGGGAACGTCAACTTGTAAACGCTGGCCGGGCATAATCGTATGCTCGCCCAGTTGAAAAGGAGCTCGCGCCATTATGGATATCCTATTTTTACACTGATCTTTTCGCGAAATTGCTATGCGTATTGGCTGTTGTCATCGCCAGTTTATACGCCTACCACCGTTAAATAACGAATTTGATAACCTAGGATATGCCATCAATCAATTATCCATACAGTTTTGAATGTAAAACTTGTCCGCTTGAGATAAAATATGACCACTAAGTGTCAATCATGAGGTTACTTTTCAATGGCAAGAAAGACCAAAGCTGAAGCTGCTGCTACTCGGGAAGCACTGCTCAATGCTGCTGAAGAGGTATTTTTTGCCAAAGGCGTAGCACGCACATCCCTTGAGCAGATTGCTCGCCATGCAGGTCTCACTCGTGGGGCAGTTTACTGGCATTTTAAAAATAAAGGTGATCTGTTCATGGCACTGGTTGAACAGGTACGCATGCCTTTCCAGTCGCTAATGGAAGAAGTAAACAAAGCTGACACTGAAATTTCGCCATTAGAATCCATCCGCCTAGCTTGCCATGCTGGCTTAGTACGGCTTGAACAGCCCTCATATCAACGCATCCTATCGATTCTGCTGCACCGCTGTGAGTTCTTCAGCGATATTAATCCACTTGAAATGCAGGATAAGATTGGCAACGAGTGTTTCGAGGAGATGCTGTCGGTGTTTGAGGTAGCTCAACAGCAGCAGTTACTGCGCGAAGACCTTAGCCCCGCCGTCGCCACGCGCATGATGCAGACTATGCTAGGCGGTCTCTTTCATGACTGGCTACGCAACCCAGGTGCTTATTCAATTCGTGAGCGTGGCGGTGAGTTAATTGATGCCTCTATTCGAATGATGCAGCGCTAAAAGAGAGTCAATACTTCTTTGCTGCAATGCAGCAAGTGTGCGTATACTCAAGTAATTACTAACAAGTAGTTACTAACACTAGCTGCTATCAATTAGTGGCTGTCCGTTATTAGCTGCAGGTTATTTACGAAGAGTGTGAGCACACTATGGATGCACTGGAGTTTATCCGCGTACGCGAATTGGAAGTGGCCGTTCGTATCTGGAACCCTAATGCCCCCCGTACTCTTATCGCTTGGCATGGTCTTGCCCGTCACGGCGGTGATTTTAGTGCATTAGCAAGAGAATTAGGCAGCGAATGGCGTATTCTTGCCCCTGACACCCCTGGCCGCGGGCTTTCCAGTTGGTCACTCTTTCCTGCTCACGACTATCTTTACAGCCACTATATTACAGTGGCGATCGCCCTGCTCGATCACTTCAAACTGGAAAGCGTTGACTGGCTGGGCACCTCAATGGGCGGCTTATTAGGCATGTTAATTGCCGCCGACCCGCAGCATAGCTCGCGCATTTCCCGCCTAATACTCAATGATGTAGGGCCGGAGTTAAGCAAACAGGGCTTGATCGCTCTTGCCAGTTACTTCGGTGTCACTCACCGTTTTTCATCGTTTAGCGATCTGCAACAAGAGCTTGAACAGCACTACGCAAGCTTTGGTATTTCCAGTGATTCGGCATGGCGAGAGCTGGCGCTGAACAGTGCGCGTAGGCTGTCAGATGGCAGTTGGAGCTATCATTTTGATCCACGCATTGGCGAGCAGTTTGTGCATGATACGCCACGGGACACCTGGGCCGATTGGGCCAGCATTCGCTGCCCTATCATGGTCATTCGTGGTGAAGAGTCGACACTTTTAGATGTCGAAACACTGCCTCGTATGGCTGAAAAGCAGCCCGAACTCGTCACCCTAACGGTAGCTCACTGCGGCCATGCGCCCATGCTGGACAAACCTGAACAGGTCGACCCCGTTCGCGCCTTTTTAAACCGCCCCGTCCCCAGCCCGGTTGCTGGCAGGTCAACGCACAGCGCCACTGGCTGGCAGCGTGCGGTGCAGTGGCTGGTGCAGCAGTGGCGTCGGTGGTGGAAATAGCTAGGCAGACGTATCACTAAGCTGCCCAGCTATGCAGCCCTAGTGCGAAGCAGAATAACGCCCTGAAGAGCGATCCTTTTGACTTAACCGCAGTTTACTCAAACGTGTGCGTGTTTCCAGATACTCCTGTTCAGACACGCTGCGATAAGCCCCTTCAGCGGGCAAGTATTTCACCAGTACACGACGCTCCCCTTGTACCGGCAGTGCATTCGCTTTGCTAAGCAGCTTCACCGCAGCACCATTAGGTTCATTATCGAGCACTGCAAAGGCCACTTCCCCACCACCTTGACGCTCTGTGACCACTACGGTTTCGCCCAATAAGCACCGCCGTGTGAAAGGGCGATAGCGATGCAGCCCACGGTGCAGCGCTTGACAAAGCACCGCCGCCACTGGCGAAGCGATCACTAGACTACCCCACAACACCAGCACCCCTACGGGGATACGCAGCAGGCCAAGCGGCAGCAAGCTTAGTACCAGCATTTCAATTGCCAGGGTGAGTGCACCCGCGATAAGCATAATGATAGTTAGCGCAAGCGTTGCAGGCACCCCTGCAAAACCCAGTGATACCAACGTACTGGCAAGGTGATCCTCCTTTAAGCTATCCCGCTCAAACAGTTCTAGCGGGGCGATGCGAATAATCACTAATAGCCAATAGAGGGTTAGCAGCCCGAGTAAGAATGTGAATACAATGCTCGGGAATTGCATAGCAGCGTGGATTACATGTTGCATGGCGTCTCCTCCCCCGGTACTTAGCCGGCGATGTATTATATCTTTCAGCTTAGTCTACGTTAGCTTAGAGACGCCACCTTTCCCTTGACCTTCGTCATTGAGAGACAAAAGAGAGACAAAAAAACGGGTGCCACCTAAGGTGACACCCGCTCTTTTTAACACTCTAGCTTAATCGTTAAGCACTAGTGATGATCGTGCTCCAACGCAGGTTTTGAGGGTTCATGCTGATCCCCTTTTGTCTTGCGACTCAACCAATCGGAGGCTGTCGCGATCATGGCGTAGAAGCTGGGAATAAACAGACTACCCAGGGTGGCCACCGAGAACATGCCCATAGCGACCGTTGTACCAATGTGGTGACTACTCACGTCGCTGGCACCGGTGGCTAAGGCTAACGGCAGCGTACCAAAGATAAACGCCAGCGAGGTCATCACAATTGGCCGGAAACGCAGTTCCGCTGCAGTAATAGCCGCCTCTCGGATTGTTTTACCCTGCTCTTTGCGCTGTAGCTCAGCAAACTCAACGATCAGGATCGCGTTCTTCGCTGCCAACCCGACCACCACCAGCATACCAATTTGCACATACACGCTGGTGTCCAAGCCGCGTAGCGCAATCCCGCCGATAGCACCCAGGAAAGCAAAGGGTGTCGCGGTCAATACCGCCAGCGGCAGCGACCAGCTTTCATACTGAGCGGCCAGAATCAAGAAGACCATTAACAGCCCGAAGACAATCGCCAACGTTGCCGCATTGCCCTGGTTGGCTTCCTGGTAAGCCGTCCCGGTCCAGCCCATGCCCCAGTTAGCGCCTAGTGTCTCTTGAACGATTTCCTCCATCGCCTCAATCGCCTGAACAGAGCTATAGCCGGTGGCAGGACCACCCTGGAACTGGGCACCCGCATACACGCCGAAACGCGATACCACGGCTGCTCCCGTTTGGCGTTCAAGTTCGACAAACTCCGACAGCGGGATGCGCTCACCATTACCGCCGCGCACATAAACACTGCTGAGATCCTCGGGCGTTTTGCGGAACTCATCTTCGTTTTGCAGATAGACCTGGAAGTTACGGTTTTGGTAGCTGAAGTAGTTCACAAAGCCGTTACCAAAGGTATTAGCAAGCGTCGACGTAATGTTCTCCAGCGCCACGCCGTAACTTAATGCTTTCTGCTGATCAATGTTCGCGCGGTAAGACGGTACGTTAACGTTGAACGTTGAGAACACTCGGTTTAAGGCAGGATGCTGATTAGCCTTCTGCATAATTTGCAGCGAAGCCTCATACAGCTCACGTGTCGATGCGCCATCAAAGGACTGCAAGTAGCCGGTAAAGCCGCCTGTCGTCGAAAGCCCCATAATGGGCGGCACGTTAAACGCCATCGCTGAGCCACCATCAATGCTGGCACCCAGCCCCATAATCTGCCCAACAAGACCATCCGCCGTCAGCTCACGCTCCTCCCAAGGGTGCATGTTGACGAACATAACGCCGCGCGCCGTATTCACAGCCCCCGAAAGAATGTCGTAACCCGCCACAGCAGAGGAGTATTCAACACCGGGGATTTTTTCAACCTCAGCACTGAGTTTCGCCATGTAGCGCTGTGTACGATCAAGCGATGCCGCATCCGGCAGCGATACGCTCACCAACACGACACCCTGGTCGGTTTCCGGCACCAGCGTTGAAGGCGTATTGGCATACAGCCAGTAAGAGCCAGCCCCTGTTGCCACCGTCAGCGCAATCGCCAGTACCCAAAAACGCACTAAGCCTTTTACCAGCCACATATAAACGGCGGTAATACCGGCAAACATACGATCAAATAGGCGCAGCGGCGTATTCACCGCACGCTTGAACGTAGACTGACCGGCACCGGCAATTTTATGCTTGATAAAAATAGCTGACAGGGCTGGCGTAAAGGTCAACGCCATGACCGCCGAAAGCCCAACAGAGAGCGCTATGGTAAGTGCAAACTGCTGGTAAATTTGCCCTGTAAAACCACCCAAAAAGGCCACGGGTACAAACACTGCCGCCATGATTAGCGACGTTGCAATAACCGGTCCGCCAACTTCCTTCATCGCTCGGATGGTGGCATCGCGAACGCTGATATCCTCTTCTTCACTCAGCACGCGCTCGACGTTTTCCACCACCAATATGGCATCGTCGACCACAATGCCTATCGATAGCACCAGCGCAAACAGCGTCAACAGGTTGATCGAGAAACCGAACAGATAGAAAAATGCGAACGTACCTATGACCGATACCGGCACTACCGACATGGCAATAACCGTAAAGCGCCAGTTCTGCAGGAAAATAAACAGAATGACGATAACGATCAGGAAAGCCTCTATAAAAACTTTCAACACAGTACTGACTGAGGCATCAATGAATAGCGTCGTGTCGTAAGGGGTAACATATTCAAGCCCCGGCGGAAAACGACTCTCCAGACCATCCATGGTAGCGCGCACCGCATTGGCGGTTTCTAAAGCATTAGCGCCAGGCTGCTGGTTGATAATAATCGGCGTCATGGTCGAGCCGTTCAAACGCGCGTCGATACCATAAAAAGAAGCGCCAAGTTCAATACGCGCCACGTCTTCTAAGCGCAGCGATGACCCATCAGGGTTAGTGCGTAGATAAATATTACGGAAATCATCAGCGTTGTTGAGTCGGCCACCTGCCGTAATGGTATAGGTGTAGGCACGTGGTTCGCTCTGCGGCGTTGAAGCTAAACTACCGGCAGGTATTTCAGTATTTTGCGAACGAATAGCCGTCGCAACTTCACTCGGTGTAAGGTCGTACTGCGCCAGCTTATCGGGATCCATCCAAATCCGCATGGCAAATTCACCGCCGCCCAATACCTCGGCATTGCCCACCCCAGGCACTTGGCGTAATTCATCCAAGATATTGAGTGTGGCGTAGTTCTGCATGTAGACGTTGTTGTAGTCACCGTTAGGTGAGGTTAACGCTAACAGCATCAAAATAGAGTCTGAACGCAGCTCAACGGTCACACCTTGAGACTGCACGGCCTCAGGGAGCTGTGAAAGCGCTCCTTGCACACGGTTGTTAACGTTGATGGTATTAATATCGCCATCGGTGCCGATGTTGAAGGCCACGCTCAGGCTCATAATGCCGTTATCAGCGCTGTTTGAGGTCATGTAAAGCATGTCCTCAACGCCGTTAATGGCCTCTGCAAGCGGTGCAGCGACGGTTTGAGCAACGGTTTCCGCATCCGCGCCGGGGAACTGCGCCTGCACCGATACCGTGGGCGGCACCACACTGGGGTACTGCTCAATGGGCAGCACGCGCATGGACATGACGCCCACCAGTGTCACGATAATTGCCAATACGGTGGCAAAGATCGGACGGCTAATGAAGAAGTTAGAGAAATTCATTATTGAGCACCCTCTTCTCCTTCAGCGGGCTGGCCACCGGCTGCCCCCTCTTCCATCGCTTGTGCTGCTTGCGCCTGTTGCTGCGCTTCTTCCTGCTCAGCCTCTGCCACAATGGCTTCAGCATTGCCATTAAAGGGCAACGCTTCAATCACCATGCCCGGCTCTAAACCAGCGGTGTCGCCTACAATAACCCGCTCACCCGGTGCTAAGCCTTCACGGATAATCTGCCACGGGCCAGCAACTTCACCCAACACCACGGTTCTTGCCCGCGCTTTATCGTCTTCATCCAGCACAAAGACCTGGGGGCCCATTAGCCCTTGCGTCACGGCAATTTCGGGCACTGCCATGACATCAAAGCGCTGTAACCCTTCGATGCGCACACGCACAAACTGCCCGGGCAGCACAGTAGCGTCAGGGTTTTCAAACGTTGCCGACGCCTGCACCGTACTGGTGCCGCTATCCACTCGTGAACCTAGGAAGTCTAAGTGCCCTTCAAGCTCAAAATCGCTGCCACCACTCACGCCCGGAATACTTAACAGCGCACGAAGGTCAGACAAATCACTGCCATCGCTGAGTTGCCGACGCAGCTCAAAAGCGTCTCGCTGAGGCAGTTGAAAGCGCACCTCTAGCGGATCAAGGGGGGTAATCGTGGCAAGCTCGGTACCCGATGTGACCAAATTACCCACGTTCACCTGGCTTAAACTGATCATGCCGGACACAGGTGCCGTCACCTGTGAATAGCCAAGATCCAGGTTGGCACTGGTTAAGGCCGCCTCTGCTTGCGCTACGCTCGCCTGAGCGACACGCTGATCAGCCAACGCTTGGTCATACTGTTGGCGACTAACCGAGTTTTGGCTCAATAACTGTTCAAAACGCTGGGCATCGCGCTGGGCACGGAAAAGCTCAGCACGGGCGCTTTGCAGATCTGCATCACGCTGATTAACCGTTGCTTGATAAAGATCCGGCTCGATGGTGTAAAGCTGATCGCCCTCTTCCACTAGCTGACCGGGCTCAAAGTGACGCTCTTCCAGAAAGCCATCTACCCGCGCGACCAGCGTTACTTCGCTGTCACTGCGTAACAAAGAAGGGTAGGACTTATTCAGCGGGATATTTTGGCGAGCCATTTCTGCCACTTCGACTTTATGGGGTGGGGCCTCTTGCTCGGCACCCTGCTGCGGTGTCTCGGCTTGATCTTGACCACAGGCCGCGAGTGCCAGCGCGGCGACGAGCGTTACCAAGCTCGCTCGGCGTGATTGAATCATCTTCTTCATACGTTGAATTCCCATATGTCTTTTTGAAAGTCGGCTAATAGCACATACGCACCTGAAGCATGTTCAGGTTAGCGTCATCACCTGCCAGGCTGGGGCGGCACACCAATGTCGAGCGCGCGCTGATAGCGGTCATTGTCACCGCTCTCTGGCAAGGTGAAATTAACGCTATCACCGGTTAACCAAGCATTAACTTCCTCTATGGCTTGTACATCTAAAAGCCCAGCCTGCTGACGTAGTGAGAGCAAGTTCACCACGTAGTCGTAGCGGGACTCGGCATAGTTAGCGATGGCGTTATAGAGGTTTTGTTCGGCGTTCAGCACATCAACGATGTTGCGGGTGCCCACTTCGTAACCTGCACGGGTGGCTTCAAGGGCGCTGCGGGTTGAGACAATAGCCTGCTGGCGGGCTTCGACGGTTTCCACATCGTTACTGACTTGGGTATAGAGCGAACGCACCTGCTGAATGGTGGTGCGGCGCTGTGACTCAAAATCATACTGGCTGCTTTCCAACTGATAGGTGCCCTGACGAATGCTGGCACTGGTACTGCCGCCGGTATAAATCGGCAAATTAGCGCTCACGCCTACTTGGCTGGAGGAGTCTCTACCTGACGTACCGTCGACATCGCTGCCAGCAAGCTGGTAGTTGCCAAACGCTTGAAATGTGGGCATCCGGCCAGCACGGGCAATGTCGACACCGCTACGTGAAATCTCAATACCGGCCCGCTGCGCCAATACCTGAGGGTTTAGCTCAATGGCTTGTTCTACCCAGTAATCGCGGCTACTAGGCTGGGGGAGTGCAATTGGCATGCTGTCCCCTAATGCGTCAATGCTGGCGTAACGCTGACCGGTCAGCTGTTCTAACGCTTCAAAAGCAACCTGAAGATTACTCTCTGCGGCAATGCGGTCTGCTCGTGATTGATCAAAAGTGGCGCGCGCTTCTTCTACTTCGGTAATCGCAATCAAACCGACTTCGAATTGCTCACTAGCTTGCTCAAACTGACGGCCAATCGCCCGCTCTTGGGCTAGGCGCGCTTCAAGCACCTCATGGGCGCGAAGAATATCGAAATAAGCGCTAGCCACATCGATTAACAGCTGCTGCTCAGTGGCGGCTAGCAAATACACCTGTTGATCAATTTGACGTTCAGCCTGGGTTACCTGTTGACGTGTCACTTCATCAAATAGCGTTTGCGTCGCTTCAAGAGAAAGCGAGGCGGTGTTGTAACGATCATCACTGGTCCCAAAACTGCCAATCTCTGTGCCAGGATCACCAGTACCAGCGCCCAAACGAGAGGAAGTCTGACTTTCATACTGCTGGTTATGTGCCGCGTTACCCGTCGCACTCACCTGGGGTAATAACCCGCCCCGTACAATATCCCTGCCCGCTTCAACGCCTAAATATTCCGAACGCGCAGAGGCCAGCGCAGCGTTATTATTTAACGCATCACGAGTAATCGTAATCAGGTCGGCAGCTTGAGCGGGCAACACGAAGGAAGCCGTAAAAACCGCCAATAGTAAGGGTCGTAAAGGGGCATTGACTGCCCAGTGTGCCAGTCGCATGGGATTGCCTCTAGGTATTGACGTCAGAATGGCAAACGTACTAAGTCACTTAAAATACAGTCACTTAAAATACAGTCACTTAAAATACAGTCACTCAAAGTACGGTCACTCAAAGTACGACGCCATCAAGAAAGATGAGCATTATAGTTACATTCATGTATGTATGCTAGCCTTGAACAATCTAAAATTGTGTGTACAGCCTATTGTCAAGTCGCTTGCTACATACCTTAGCCAAAAGTATCGCCAAGGTGACGATACTTACCGCTAAAATGATCATAGTTTAGTTTTCCTCTGTCGGAATTCCCGCGCCTCAATCCCCCACTTATTCAGCCGCGACGCGAGCGTTGTCGGCTTTATACCTAATAATTCCGCGGCGCCACCAGCCCCCGAGACTTTCCCCCTTGCCTGCGTTAAGGCGGAAATCGTACTTTCCCGCTGTTGCTGACTTAACGCATGTTCGGTTAATAAGGCCGCAGCACTATTCACCGTATTCTCGCGAGCATCTGACGTTAGAGCACTTGAGTGTTTTAATGAGCGTGGTGGCTCACCTAAT
Organism: Halomonas sp. NPDC076908; assembly: GCF_050269715.1. Taxonomy (NCBI): domain Bacteria; kingdom Pseudomonadati; phylum Pseudomonadota; class Gammaproteobacteria; order Oceanospirillales; family Halomonadaceae; genus Halomonas; species Halomonas sp. NPDC076908. Next base: position 109,644 of record NZ_JBNNIW010000002.1, read on the forward strand.
AGAAGATCATCAAATACCAGCCGCCGATCCTGGGTCACAATGACCTGCCGCTCAATAACGTTTTCCAACTCACGGATATTGCCCGGCCATGGGTAGCGCTGCAAAATTTCAAATTGTGCGGGGGGAATGCGCACTCCCGGCTTATTAAATTTCAGGCAGGCCCGGTGTAAAAAGTGTCGCGCCAGCAGCGGCACGTCTTCAATGCGATTGCGTAACGGTACCGAATCAATTGGGAATACATTAAGCCGGAAATAGAGATCTTCACGGAAACGCCCTTCATCAATCATTTCACGCAGCTCGCGGTTGGTAGCAGCAATCACGCGTACATCTACTTCCCGAGTACGGTTGTCGCCCACCCGTTCAAACTGCTGATCCTGCAATACCCTCAGCAGCTTGCTCTGTAGCTCTAGCGGTATCTCGCCCACCTCATCCAGAAATAGCGTGCCGCCGTGGGCCAGCTCGAAGCGGCCGGGGCGGTCTTGCACCGCACCGGTAAAAGCACCTTTTACATGGCCAAAAAACTCGCTTTCAAACAGGTCTCGCGGGATAGCGGCGCAGTTGACGCGAATAAGCGGCCGGTCACTGCGCGTACTGCCCGCATGAATGGCCCGGGCAATCAGCTCTTTGCCAGTGCCGGACTCGCCGCTAATCAGTACGTTGGCACTGGTCGGTGCGACCATCTCTATCTGCTTAAGGAGTTTTGCCACGGCAGGGCTATTGCCCACAATATCGCGGTGGTTAAGCTCCGCTTTTATCTCTTCTTGAAGGTATTCGTTCTCTAGCTCTAAGCGCTGCTTGAGGGTCTCAACTTCAGCCAGCGCATCGCGCAGTTGCTGCTCAGCGCGCTTACGTTCACGTATATCGCGAAACAGCACCACCGCCCCCACTAAACGTCCCATCTCAAAAATGGGCGTACTGGTGTACTCAACGGGTATCGCTTCACCGTTTTTGTGCCAAAACACTTCGTTATCGACGTGATGCACTTGGCCATCGCTAAACGAGGCATGAATGGGGCACTGCTGTACCGGAAAATGGCTGCCATCAGCGTGGGTGTGGTGAAACATTATATGTGCATCGTGGCCGACCATATCATCGGTACTCCAGCCCAAAATACGCTCGGCAGCTGGGTTGACAAAGGTGGTTTTGCCCTCGGCATCCAAGCCATAAATACCCTCCCCTGCGGCGCTAAGAATTAGCTGGTTCTGCTTTTCAATCCGCTCAAATACCTGCTCGACCCGCTGCCAGCCTACTTCCCCCTGACGATGCTGGCGACCCAGCTCTGCTTTGGCCCGCTGCTGTTCAGCCTTGTTGCGATCAATCAGCGTTAATAGCAGTTGCGAGGTGTCATCAATGCGCTGAGCGTACACCTCGACTCGGTATGGCTGGCGCTGCATATCGAGCAGTACTAAATCGTCCGACCAGGCCGTATTCCGTGCCAGCACTTCATCGGTAAAACTCACCCAGAGTGGCAGAGAAGCACTTAAGCGATGGCTAAACGGGGTGACTAATGGCAGCGGGTCATCAATGCAGAGCCATTGACATGCCGCTTGATTGGCCGCTACCAGTTGGTCTTTAAAGGGGTCGACGACCATCATCGCCAGCGGTGCATAGCCGCCCATCAGTGCAGAATCCATTACTGATGAATCAGCAACACGGCGGACTTGTTCAGCACGCATTGGGCGCTCCTCATGGCTCAAAGACGACATCTCTGCATAACCATTCAATTCCCGCGCCATTTACGATTTTTCGTCAATAAAACAACGAAATATCGTTATTTACGATTTTTCGTAGCTAATTCACTTCACCGAAAGTGCTGCTCAAAATAACTCTTAATTATTTAAAAACAATTACTTAAAAATCAAATAACCAAGTTGGCACACAAATCGCAATGACCACAGTAACGCCGCATATGTTGCTATTTCGCACCAAGACGGCGCAGCCATCTGTTTTTTTGCTCCTGTGAGGTGAACGTCCATGAAAGACAACAACGACCACAGCAGTCTCGGGAACCCGTTCGATCACCGTCAATCTCTTATCCATGGAGGGCATTGTGATTGTCACGACTGCCAGCCTTCGACTAAATCTATCATTACATCGTCCCAGGCAGGGCCTTCATCGGCACCCACCGATAGCGACGCGATGATGGATCGAATGGTTGAAAGCGCCTTAGTGCGCGGCATGTTTGGCCATAGTGATATGCATCGCCGACAGTTTATGAAACTGGTGGGCGGCGGCACGGTCGCCGCAGCGCTGGCAAGCCTGCTACCCATGGATGCGATTAAAGCAGCAGTTAAAGAAGATTTGGGGCCTTTGGAAAAGACCGAGTTGGATATCGGCTTTATCCCCATCACCTGTGCCACGCCGATCATCATGGCCCACCCCATGGGCTTTTATGAGCGCTACGGCCTGAATGTAAATGTTATTAAAACCGCAGGCTGGGCACTCATCCGCGATAATTCGCTTAATGACCGCTTTGATGCCGCGCATATGTTGTCACCTATGCCACTCGCCATGAGCTTGGGCGTAGGCTCGTCACAGCGCTCTTTTATTACCCCGGCGATTGAAAACATTAACGGTCAGGCGATCGTTTTACATAATGATCATCAGGATAAACGCGACCCTCAGCAATGGAAGGGTTTTACGTTCGGCGTACCGTTTGAGTACTCCATGCATAATTTCTTGTTGCGTTACTACGTTGCCGAGCATGGCTTAGACCCCGATCAGGATATTCAAATTCGCGTGATCCCGCCCCCGGAAATGGTTGCTAACTTACGGGCAGGCAACATTGATGGCTTTTTATCGCCCGACCCGTTTAACCAGCGTGCGGTATTCGAGCGCATTGGCTTTATTCATGTGCTCACCAAAGATATTTGGGACGGCCACCCCTGCTGCGCTTTTGCCACTAGCGCCACCTTCGCGCGTGAAAACCCCAATACTTATGGTGCCCTGTTGCGGGCGATTATCGACGCAACCCAGTACTCATCCGACCCGGCCAATCGCTCCGAGATCGCCGAAGCGATTGCGCCCACCAACTATCTCAACCAGCCCGTCACGGTCATTGAGCAGGTGCTGACCGGACGCTATGCCGACGGTTTAGGTGAAGTGCAAAACGTGCCTGACCGCATCGACTTTGACCCATTCCCCTGGCACTCCATGGCAGTGTGGATTCTGACCCAGATGAAGCGTTGGGGTTATATCGAAGGTCATGTGGATTATCAGCAGGTAGCCCGTGATGTGTTCCTAGCAACCGAAGCCCGCGATGTAATGCGCGAGTTAGGCTACGACGCCCCTGAAGAGACCTCACGTAACTACGAAATCATGGGAAAAACCTTCGATTACACCCAGCCCGACGCCTATCTGCAAAGTTTTGATATTGGCAGGAGCTAACCATGGATCGCACAACGACCGAGTGGAAATTAAGCCTCAATCTACGTGCTGGCCTATTGGCGGTAGTTATTCTAGCGCTGCTATTAGGTCTTTGGGAGGGCCTTAACCGGGTGCCCATCCTAGGTGGCGGGGCCGAGTTAAGCGAATATGAAATGCTGCTCGGCGGTGCCGATGAGACCGCCAGCGTCCCGCCCCCTTCCGCCATTATGGTGCGCGCCTGGGAGCAGCTTTCCGATCCGTTTTACGACGCCGGACCCAACGACAAAGGCATTGGAATCCAACTGGGCTATTCGCTGTATCGGGTACTGGCGGGCTACTTAATGGCGGCCGCCGTGGCCATCCCGATTGGTTTTCTGATTGGCATGTCGCCCCTGATGTATAAGGCGCTGAACCCATTTATTCAGGTGCTGCGCCCTATCTCACCGCTCGCTTGGATGCCGTTGGCGCTATTTATCATCCGTGATGCGGAAGCCTCGGCGATCTTCGTGATTTTTATCTGCTCGATCTGGCCAATGCTGTTGAATACCGCCTTTGGGGTCGCCGGGGTAAGGCAAGACTGGGTCAATGTCGCCCGTACCCACGAGCTGTCGTCATTGAAAACCGCCTTTAAGGTCATTTTGCCCGCCGCTGCGCCAACAATTTTAACCGGCATGCGAATCTCGATTGGCATCGCCTGGCTGGTGATTGTCGCCGCCGAGATGCTCGTGGGCGGTACTGGCATTGGCTACTACGTGTGGAATGAGTGGAACAACCTGGATCTTACCAGTGTGATCTTCTCGATCTTGATGATCGGTATCGTCGGCATGCTGCTGGATATGTCGCTGGCCTATGTGGCGCGCTTTGTGACCTACGCAGAATAAATCAAGCGAGCGAACACAAAGAGCAACCACGAGGAGTTAAATCATGAGTCACGCTTTTGTCGAAGTTCAGCAAGCCGCCAAACGGTTTCCTGGCAGCACTAAAGATGCAGCGCCGCTTACGGTATTTGAAAACGTTAGCTTCCAACTGCAAAAAGGCGAGTTCGTTTGCATCATTGGCCACTCTGGCTGCGGCAAGTCGACCATTATGAATGCCCTGGCCGGGCTAGATCAGTTCTCCGATGGCTCCATGGTCATGGAAGGCAAAGAGATTAATGGCCCAGGACTTGAGCGCGGTGTGGTGTTTCAAAACTACAGCTTGCTGCCATGGCTGACCGCCCTTGAAAACGTCCGTTTCGGGGTTCGCGCCCGCTGGAAAGAGTGGAGCGAACGCGAAGTGACCGACCACAGCATGAAGTACCTGGAGATGGTGGGGCTAAAGGAAGTGGTAAGCCGGAAGCCCTCCCAGCTTTCTGGCGGTATGCGCCAGCGGGTGAGTATCGCCCGCGCCTTTGCCACCAAGCCTAAATTGCTGCTGCTTGATGAGCCGTTTGGCGCCCTGGATGCGCTTACCCGCGGGGTGATTCAGGATGAGCTGGTCAAAATCTGGACCCACGACCAGCAAACCGTGTTCATGATCACCCACGATGTGGATGAGGCGATTCTGCTCGCTGACCGGATTTTCTTGATGACCAACGGCCCCGAGGCACGTATTGCGGAAGCGGTGGAAATTGACCTGCCGCGGCCACGCAATCGCGCCGAGATCGTCAAGCACCCCAACTTCTACACCATCCGTAATTACCTGGTCGATTTTCTGGTCAATCGCTCAAGCGATCTACGCGTCCAGGAGAACGAACCTAAAGGCTTGCGCTACCCAACGCGGGTTAATCCGGCCAAGATCGATCAGCCGATCGATAGCAGCGCTCCCCCACACGAAGAGAAGTTAGTTAAGTTCATACCCAAGGAGATTCGTCATGGATAAGCTCGAAATGCGTCACACTCTGCTCGCCGCCAAAGCGCGTAAAAAAATGAGCTGGGACGATATCGCTAAAGCAGTCGGCATGTCGCCGGTCTGGGTCGCCTCCGCCTGCTACGGCATGAATAGCGCCAGCAAAGAGGTGGCGCATCAAATGTGTGACGCGCTAGGGGTAGAGAGCGACGTAGCCGATGCTTTGGTGGCCTTCCCCACCAAAGCATGGGATGAAGCGATCCCCCAAGACCCGTTCGTTTATCGTCTGTATGAAGTGGTCGGCGTTTACGGCGAAACTCTAAAAGACGTCGTCCAGGAGAAGTTTGGCGACGGCATTATGAGCGCCATCGACTTCGCCATGGAGGTCGACAAAATCGAAGACCCGAAAGGCGACCGCGTACTGCTAACTCTGAACGGTAAGTTCCTGCCTTATAAGTCCTGGTAATTCGACGCTTACAACGCTACTTACAGTGACGCCGCCCCAACCAATTGGCTGGGGCGGCGTTTTTTTATGCAGCTGTTCGCGCGGTTAGCTCAGCCGCTTCTCAATCAGGCTTTCTAGTTCAAGCTGGTCATCGTGGAAGCGACGGATGCCTTCCGCCAGCTTATCGTTGGCCATGGCATCTTGGTTATGCCCCCAACGGAAAGCGCCCTCGCTTAGCGGCTCAGCGGCCTTGCCACTGCCATCGCCAGTGCGAATTTGCGCACTTACGTTACCTTGTGTCGCGTCCAACTCCTCCAGTAACGCAGGCGAGATGGTTAACCGCGGGCAGCCTGCCAAGGCAAGCACCTGGCCGGTGGTGCGGAAGCTCGCCCCCATCACCACGGTTTCATAACCGCCCTGATTGGCGCGCTCGCACACGCCTTGTACAAACTGAACGCCCGGGTCGTTTTCCGGGGTGTAGTCGTTGCCGGTCTCTTTTTTGTACCAATCAGTCACCCGACCCACAAACGGCGAAATTAGAAATACGCCGGCATCAAAACAGGCCTGAGCTTGGGCGTCGCTAAACAGCAGCGTCAAGTTACACTGAATATTTTCCCGCTCAAGTACCTCAGCCGCACGAATACCTTCCCAAGTAGAGGCCAGCTTAATTAACACGCGGTCACGTGATACGCCGCGGGCGTCGTACAGCTCAATTAACTCATGGGCCTTGGCAATACTGGCTTGGGTATCAAACGACAGCCGGGCAGCCACTTCAGTGGAAACACGCCCCGGCACTACCGCTGAGATTTCACTGCCCATGGCGACGGCCAAGCGATCCACCGCATGTTTGACTTGATCTTCACGATTACCGCCCAAGGCTTTAACGCTGCTCAACTCTTCATCAATCAACGCTTGATAACCTGGCAAGCTAAACGCCTTAAGCAGCAGTGACGGGTTGGTCGTCGCATCTTGCGGCTGGTAACGACGAATAGCGTCAAGATCGCCGGTATCAGCGACGACAAGCGAATGTTGCTTTAATTGTTGCAGCTGGCTCGTCATAAAATCTCCTTATATGCTGTTAAGCGCCGCCATGGCGTTGTTCAAGTGCTGCGCAATAGCGTGCATAAACCTGTTGGTAAGCAGCCACCCGTTCTGGTTGAGGGTCAGCGAGCGACTGCGCATCCAGATGGACTAAACGTTCACACAGCGCTTCCAGCGTTACGCCCTCTGCGCGCTGGTCGCACCAAGCCGCCTGAAGCGCGGCACCCAAGGCGGCCGCATCGGTAATCTCAGGGCAAATTACCTGAGTCCCAGTGATGTCAGCCACCATCTGCCGCCACACGTGGCTGTTAGCGCCGCCACCGATCAAACGAATCTGGCTTGCACCAGCGGTTAAATCACCCAGTAATTCTAGCCCATAGCGTAGCCCGAAAGTGGCCCCTTCCACCACGGCCCGGCACAAATTAGCCTGGGTAGTGTTTAAACTGGTCAGACCAAGAAAGTCCGCCGAGGCATCAGGCAACATAGGTACCCGCTCGCCGTTAAAAAAGGGCAGTACGGTAACGCCTTGAGCACCTATCGGCGCGCTTGCTACTTTATCGCTAAACGCGGCTAGGTCTAAACCAAACAACTCGCGCACCCGGGTGGTGGCCGAGGTGACATTCATAGTGCAAATCAGTGGCAGCCAGCCGCCCGTGCTGGAACAGAAATTGGCCACCATGGCGCTATCGCACTCAACGGGGGTGGCCGAGTAGGCGCAGACCGTGCCTGAAGTACCTAAACTCAGCGTAATCAGTCCCGGGGTGATATTGCCGGTGCCAATAGCGCCGAGCATATTGTCACCACCCCCGGAGGAGACCACCACTTGATCGCCAAGCCCCAACTCACGAGCCACCGCCGGACGGACAACCCCCACCGGCTCGTGAGCTTCAAGTAGCCGGGGCAGCACCCGTGTTGGGTCTAACTCTGGGGCAATCTCTGCAAATACCTCTAATTGCCAGCAGCGTTTACGGGTATCAAAGTAGCCGGTACCCGAGGCATCGCCAGCTTCGGTAACTCGCTCCCCGGTTAACCAGTAATTAAGGTAGTCGTGGGGTAGTAACAGGCTTTCGATTCGCTGATAGGCATTGGGATGTTGCTCGCGTAGCCAAGCGACTTTGGACGCTGTATAGCCGGTTTGCAGTACCAGACCCAGCTTCTCAAGGCAGCCTGCCTCGCCGCCTAAACGGGCGACCAGGTCGGCGTTCTGAGCACTGGTTTCGGTGTCGCACCATAGCTTGGCAGGGTAAACCGGGGCGCCATCGGCATCGAGTGCCACCATGCCGTGCTGCTGCCCGGAAACGCCGATGCCGCGTACCTGGCTTGCCAATACGCCGGCTTTGTCGAGGGCGGCAAAAAACGCCCCCTTTAACGCCGCTAACCATTCGGCGGGTGCCTGTTCACGGCGGCCATTTTCACCTTCATCCAGGCGATGGGGACAGCTTGCTTCAGCGAGAATGACTCCCCGCTCAACGTCCACCACCACTACCTTGGTACTCTGGGTACCGCAATCTACCCCGATATACATCACAACGTTCCTTTGGATGACGCCAGACCCTCTAGCGTAGCGCGTGCACCACGTTCATGCAGCGCCGTTAAGGCAGTTAAGTACGCCTCAACAAAACGGTCATTATCAATTAAGTCGCCAAACAGTTCGCGGTTTTCGATAAACGCCGTAGGTCGTGCTCGATTCTCAGCAGCAATCACCATTAGCGGTGCTTTCAATCGATCGACAATCTCAATCGGCTTGCCCTGCTCATCCAGGCCTTCTGCGTAGCGTGCCCAACTAGCCACCACGGCAGCACTACGGTAGATTTCTCCACCCTGAGCCAACTGCTGGCGAATGACCGGCACCAGCCATTTAGGAATGCGATCCGAGCTTTCAGCACATAACCGTGCCAAGGTATCTTTAATTTGTGGGTTGGCAAAACGCTCAATCAGCGTTAAGCGATAGTTTTCAAGATCAACCCCTGGCACCGGCGCCAATGTCGGCGTGCCCTCTTCGCGCATATAGCCCAGCAAAAAATCAACGAACAGAGGATCTTGGCACACCTCATGGGCGTAGCGGTATCCGGCTAAATAACCAAAATAGGTCAGCGCCTGATGGCTGGCATTGAGTAGGCGCAGCTTCATCAACTCGTACGGCTCTACATCCTCAACGACTTGAACGCCTACCTTTTCAAACGCCGGGCGGCCAAGGGGGAAGTGGTCTTCCAACACCCACTGGGTGAAGGGCTCGCAGACTACCGGCCAAGCGTCCTCTACGCCAAAACGCTGGGCGAGTTCCTCAATATCCGTGGGCGATGTTACCGGCGTAATGCGATCCACCATGGCGTTGGGAAACGCCACCTCACTGGCAAGCCAAGCGCCTAACTCGGCATCCCGCGCCCGAGCGTAAGCGCCAAACATACGTTTGGCGACATCACCATTGCTTTGAATATTATCGCAAGACATCACGGTAAATGGCGCAATGCCACGGGTGCGGCGGCGGGCAAGGGCTTCCACCACTAGCCCGAAACTGGTGGAAGGTTGAGCAGGGTTGACAAGATCCGCGCACACCTGAGGGTTATCGAGATCAAACTCACCACTTACCGGGTGAAAATTATAGCCACCTTCCGTCACCGTTAGCGACACAATGCGAATCGCCGGATCGGCCATCTGCTCAATCACCGCTTCGGTTTCTTCCGGTGCAAACAGGTAATTCAGCATGCTGCCAATCACTCGCGGCTCGTACTGACCGTCGGGGTGCTTCACCACCAAGGTATAAAGATAATCCTGCGCGGCCAGCGCCTGCTGCATGCGTTTGTCGCCAGGCATTACGCCTACACCAATAATGCCCCAATCCAGCGCATCACCTTGGTTCATCAACGCATCGACATACATGGCTTGATGGGCGCGATGAAATCCCCCTACCCCAATATGCACAATGCCAGGCGTTAGCGCATTCCGGTCATAGCCAGGCGTGGCAACATCGGAGGACAAATTGCCCAGGTTGTGGTTATTAAGTTGGGTCATGGGTGCTCTCCAAGCCAAGGCATACTCGGCACAATGGGGATGATTGAAAGCGAAGGTGTCGTATGCGGATCAGGTTCGAGTGTTATGGCCGCCTCAGCTCATCCAATTGCCGCCATCGACATTGAGGGTTTGGGCGACCACGTAATCACTGTCCTGGCTGGCTAAGAACACGGCGGCTCCGGTGTGATCTTCCGGCTGGCCCATGCGGCCGAATGGCACCGCCTCACCGACTAAACGCTTCTTCTCGCCGAGCGGGCGGTTCTCAAACCGGGCAAACAGCGCGTCGACTTCCTCCCACATCGGCGTATCCACCACACCGGGGGCGATGCCGTTAACATTGATACGGTGTTTGATTAAATCTAACCCGCTGGATTGGGTAAGGCTGATCACCGCAGCCTTACTGGCGCAGTAAACGCTTACCAGCGCCTCGCCACGGCGGCCTGCCTGGGAAGCCATATTGATAATTTTGCCACCCTGGCCACGAGCCACCATTGAGCGGGCAACCGCCTGCAGGGTGAAAAACATGCCCTTGGCATTAACCGAAAACTGCTTATCAAAGCTTGCCTCAGTAACTTCAAGCACCGGCGCCATATCAAACACTGCAGCGTTATTGACCAAAATATCGATACCACTGAAACGGCTTGTTACCGCCTCGACCATGGCGTTAATCGACGTCTGATCGCAGACATTCAGTTCAACGCCCATGACTTTTTCGACAGGCGCTTGCTGGCTCAGGGTTGCTACAGCTGAATCGATTGCCGCTTGATCAATATCGGCCACCACCACGCTGGCGCCTTCAGTTAAGTAACGCTGGGCGATGGCTAAACCGATGCCCCGAGCGCCACCAGTAATCACGGCGATTTTATTGGTTAGTTTCATCGTAATGCTCTCGTTAGTGCGCAGCGCTGGAAGCAGTGGATTGCCACTCATTTACCAGAGCTTCCAGGCCATTCATATGCTCTAAAACTCGCCAGGCACCGGCCTGAATAAGGCGCGCTGACTGCTCTGCATCCACATGGCTAGCGCCGACAAAACCAATCACACACATGCCTGCCGCGCGGGCGGCGGTCACCCCCGCTACGCTGTCTTCCACCACTAGGCAGTCCCGCGGCACTTGGCCAAGCTGGGAAGCTGCTAACTGGTAAAGTGCGGGGTCTGGTTTGGGATTCGCGACCTGTTCGGCGGTAAAAATGGGCACCTCGCCAAAGGCATCGGTTAAGCGTGTGCCTGCAAGCGATGCCACTACACGACTACGCCGACTGTTGGAAACCACCGCTTTGCTCAATGCGATGCTACGCACCGCCCTCTCGGCTCCCTCAATCGCTTTAAGCTCCCGCGCCAAGCGAGACTCAATAGCGGTATCCATCTGCTCGGTGGCATCAGATGGCAGCGTGTAGCTGCTTAACTGTTCGAGATGACGCAAAATATTAGCGGTGGTCATGCCCAATGCCTGGCTAAGCAACTTGGCAACATCAAGGTCTGGCAACCAGCGGCTGAGGTACTCCACCAGAGTGCCTTCAGCTAGCGCTTCGCTATCGACCAGCACACCATCACAGTCGAAGATCACCATCTTCATACCAACTCCTCAGATGAGGAGCCTGGGGCGCGATTATCGTGGCGTGTCAGCCCTGCAAGGGGATGCTGCTGCAAGCTTGTCAATGCCAAGCCGTTGCCATCGAACAGGTGGGCCCGCTCAGGGGCAAAGCCAAAACGCACTGTGTCATGCACCCGGTATGCCACATCGCCATCGGCCATAATGGTGACTAACGCATCGTCCATCTGAACGTAGAGCGAGGTTTGTCCGCCCAGGCGTTCAAGCACTTTGATCTGCCCGCTCAACGGCCCCTGCTCATCCAGCACCAAGTGCTCAGGACGGATACCTAACTCAAGCGCGGCATTGTCATTTAGCTGCTGACCATTCACCGGTACACTGCGCTCGCCGCCACCTGGTAGACGAATCACGACGCCATCGGGAGTAACGCTTGCCAGCGATACATTGAGGAAATTCATTTTTGGCGAGCCAATAAACCCCGCCACAAAACGATTGCGCGGATGGTGGTAGAGCGCCATGGGCGAGCCCACCTGCTCAACAACGCCATCGTGAAGCACGACGATTTTATCCGCCATGGTCATCGCTTCGATCTGGTCGTGGGTAACGTAGATCATGGTGGCGTCCAGTTCATCGTGCAGGCGCGCTAACTCGATACGCATCTGCACACGCAGGGCGGCATCCAGGTTGGAGAGCGGCTCATCGAACAGGAAGATGCTGGGGTTGCGCACGATGGCACGGCCAATGGCCACCCGCTGGCGCTGACCGCCGGAGAGCGCTTTGGGCTTACGGTCTAACAGCGGCTCAAGCTGAAGAATCTTGGCTGCTTCCAGTACCTTGGCACGGCGCTCCTCTTTGGGCACGCCCGCCAGGCGCATGCTGAAGCCCATGTTGCCCTCTACCGTCATGTGCGGATAAAGCGCATAGCTTTGAAACACCATGGCGAGACCACGGTCTGCAGGACCAACATCATTGATACGTTGGCCATCGATCAAAATATCGCCATCGGTAGCGCTTTCCAGACCGGCGATCATGCGCATCAAGGTCGATTTACCACAGCCAGAAGGACCAACGAAAACCACAAATTCGCGGTCATTCACCTCAAGGTCGATGCCCTTGATCACCTCGGTATCACCAAAACGCTTGGTAATATTGTTCAGTTGTAGTGTTGCCATGAGGAAAATCCTTTACTTGACGGCACCAAAGGTCAGGCCACGTACCATTTGTTTTTGGGTCATCCAGCCGAGTATTAAAATGGGCGCAATCGCCATGGTGGATGCTGCTGACAACTTGGCCCAGAACAGCCCCTCAGGACTTGAGAACGAGGCGATATAAGCGGTTAATGGAGCGGCTTTTGAAGAGGTTAGATTGAGACTCCAGAACGCCTCGTTCCAACTCAAAATGATCGACAACAGCCCCGTGGAGGCGATGCCTGGCAGCGTTAGCGGCAGCAGTAGAAAGCACACCTCCTGCAGCGTCGTGGCACCATCCATGCGTCCAGCTTCAAGAATGTCTTTAGGCATATCTTTAAAGAAGGTGTAGAGCATCCACACTACAATCGGCAGGTTCATCAGGGTGTAGATGATGATCAAACCGGTGCGGGTGTCGAGCAGGCCAACATCGCGGAAAATCAGATAGATCGGCACCAGTACCCCAACCGATGGCAGCATCTTGGTAGAGAGCATCCACAGCAAGGTGCCTTTGGTGCGTTTGGTAGGTAAAAAGGCCATGGCATAAGCACAGGGGATGGCAATTAACAGCGCGAAGAAGGTAGAGCCAAAGGCCACCGCCACGCTGTTAAGGGCAAACCGCGCATAGCCTGAGCGCGCCTGCACCGCCTGATAGCTTTCCAGGGTGGGCGAAAAAATCAGCGTAGGGTCGGCAATTGCCGCTGTTTCGGTTTTAAACCCGGTCAATATCATCCAGAAAATCGGAAAAAAGATGACCAGGGCAACCGACCAGCCCAGCACCGTGATAATGGCCCGCTTGGTTTGTGCTGACCGCCACCCCGTTACCGAGCGCGGCGCAGCCGTTTTGGAACCTAATGTTGTCATCGAAGTGCTCCCAAGACACAAGTGCCGGTCTAGTCTTCCAGGTTTTTGGCCACCATACGGACCAAGAAGATCGCCACGATATTGGCAAGGATGATCGCAATCACCCCACCGGCGGACGCAGTGCCCACGTCAAAATCGAGTAGCGCACGGATATAAATCAGGTAGGCCAGATTGGTGGTCGCTAAACCAGGGCCACCCGAGGTCGTCACAAAAATTTCTGCGAAAATAGTCAGCAGGAAGATCATTTCAATCATGACCACCACGCTGATCGCACGTCTTAAGTGCGGCAGGGTAATAAAGAAGAAAATAGCGATCGGCCCCGCGCCATCCATACGTGCCGCTTCTACCTGATCTTCATCCAGTGACTGCATGGCGGTGAGTAGAATCAACAGCGCAAAAGGTAGCCACTGCCAAGCGACGATAATCACAATGGAGGTCAGCGGTAGCGCCGAAAACCAATCCAAGGCAGGCAGTCCAACGGATTCAAACAGCCACGCCAGCACGCCGTTAGAGGGGTGCATCATCATGTTTTTCCACACCAGGGCGCTGACGGTGGGCATGACAAAAAAGGGCGAAATCGCCAACACACGGGCAACCCCTCGCCCGGCGAAATCCTGCTGAAACAGCACCGCCAGTAAGGTGCCGCCAATGACCGTAATCGCCAGCACTGACCCGACCAGCAGCAGCGTGTTGCCCATGGCCTTCCACAGCGCGGGGTCTGTTAGCAGATATTCGTAGTTTTCCACCCCGGCAAAACCGGCCATGTCGGGCATTAGCAGGTTGTAGTACTGGAAGGAGAACCATAGCGTCATGCCTAACGGCACAATCATCCATAGCAGTAGTAGCGTGACGGCTGGCGCTTGAAGTGAAAGCGTTCTCAGCCCGCCGACGGTACGGCCGGAAGCACGGGTTTTAGTCATGGGATTACCTGCGAAATACGAGGCTCTTTACGGATACGGCTAGACAACATCGATAAAGCGCCTGCCCACACTGTTAATAGCCAGGTGAACAGGCAGGCGCTGATTGCTTTTAACGTTCGATGTAGCCCGCTCGCTGCATCGTGCGTTCAGTGGCACGCTGGGCGTTGTCTAACGCCTGTTCAACCGTGGTGTCACCGGTTAACGCAGCGGCGATGGTTTGGCCTACTTGAGTACCAATCGATTGAAACTCAGGGATGTTGACTGTCTGTACGCCAACGTAAGGATTTGGCTCTAGAGTAGAGTCATTGGGGTCGGTTTCTTGAATGGCGCTGAGTACGAAATCTGCAAACGGCGCCGCTTCGGTGTACTGCTCATTGGCATAAGTCGATTCACGTGTGCCGGGAGGTACATTGGTCCAGCCTTGGGTTTCACCCACAAGCTCAATGTACGCTTCTGATGTGGCCCAGGTGATGAATTCAAGCGCCGCTTCCTGATTCTCGGAAGATGCCGGAATAGCGAGCGCCCAAGACCATAACCAGTGTGAGCCTTTGGGTGTTTCTGCTATCGGTGCTGGAGCGAAACCTAAACTATCCGCCACATCGGACTCATTTTCGTCAAACAGCTTACCTGCGGCTGAAGTGGCATCCACCCACATGGCACAGTTACCGCGTGCGAACAGCGCCAGGTTTTCGTTAAAGCCGTTAGAGCTCGCCCCTGGCGGGCCGTAATCGGTTAGCAAGTCGACATAAAACTGAATGGCGTTTACCCACGGCTTCGAATTGAGCTCAGGGTTCCACTCCTCATCAAACCAGCGGCCACCGTAGGTGTTCACAAGCGTGGTGAGGAAGGCCATATTCTCACCCCAGCCCGGCTTGCCACGTAAACAGATGCCGGCCAAGCCATCTTGAGTGCCGTGTAGCTCGCCTGCCCACTCGCGTACCTCTTCCCAGGTAGGCTGCTCGCTCATCTCAATGCCCGCTTCTTCGAACAGATCCGTACGGTAGTACATCATTGAGCTTTCAGCATAAAACGGCAGTGCGTGTAGTGTGCCATCCAGGCTTAAACCATCGCGCACGGAGGCCAGCAGATCGTCTTCGTTGTAGTTGCCGGGCAGGTTATCCAGCGGTGACAGCCAGCCGCGCTCTGCCCAAATAGGCACTTCATAAGTGCCGATAGTCATGACGTCAAATTGGCCGCCACCGGTGGCAATATCAGTGGTCATACGCTGGCGTAGCACATTCTCCTCAAGCACTACCCAGTCAAGGGTAATGTCGGGATGCGCTTCTTCAAAAGCCTCTGTGAGGCTCTGCATAATCACCATATCGTTATTATTAACCGTGGCCACGGTAATCGACGTTTGTGCCTGGGCGTGTCCCGCCATGAAAATGGCGGCCGCTAACGTAGTGACGGGCAAGTGACGTGCGAGTCGCATAAAGCACTCCTATGGGCATGTATTGGCATTGTTGTCGCCTTGATCTTTTTGATCATCAACCGAACAAATGATCGTACTTAAGCCAAAAAAAAGCAAAGCCCATGGGCTTAGACTTTACGCTAACTCATTAGCTTTGACGTATGTTGCGGCGCACGCACTAACACCTTATAGCGCCTCAACAATCTGGCGTGCCGCCACCTCATCGGTCACTAATCCTTTAAGCCAACCACCGCGCAATGCGGCATGAATCGCCGGGGCTTTTTCGCGGCCACCGGCAATGGCCACCATAAGATGCTCACTAAAGTACGCTAAGGGCAGGCTGGTAACCCGATGTGTAATCGAACAATCAATTACCTCGCCATTGCTGTTCAGCGGCCAGCCAAGCAGCTCGCCTACCGCTTTAAGCCCCAACAATTCATCCAGCTCACTTTCGCTAATAAAATGATCTTGAAATAGCGTTGCCTGACGATCAATGCGCCCAACGCCAATAAACGCGGCCTCTGACTCTTTGGCTACTTCGGCGATGGCCTTAAACAGTCGCTGCGTTAGCATCGCCTCTTTTTCAGCCAGCGATTCCGCCACGACGGGCGCGGGCAGTAAAAAGCGCTCGCCACCGGTTTTATCCGCCATAGCCATGACTGCATCGTAGCGGTTGGCCGAACCGTCCCGGGCCACATTACCTACCAGCGAAACAAACCGGTGCTGAGGTCGCTCAACGCGGCTAAGTGCCTCCACCGCTGCCCTTACCGAACGCCCGGTACCCAACGAAAGCGTGAGCGGTTCACTACGCTCTACCCATTGAGCAATGCGCTCGGCGGCGGCCACTGCCAGGTAAGAAGCAGCGCTGTCGAGTGCCTGGTTATCTGCCGGAACAACTTCGCAGTAGGTCAAACCAAAATGATCCCGTAGTGTGCTAGCCAGCGCCATGCAGGACGAAATAGGATGATCAATATGTACTTTCACCAGCCCTTCCTGACGGGCAAGCGCCAGCAAGCGCTGTACCCCCGGGCGCGATACGCCCAACTGGCAGGCAATCTCATCTTGAGTCATTCCGCCCACATACGACATCCAGGCAGCCCTAGCCGCCTGATCCAGCTTTACCTCAAACTTATCCATTCAACGGCTCTCTTATTGTTGACCAGTGCCACCATCATACAAAGCTAACGCCGCGACCAGAAGTCATCTATTCGTTACCATATAGGTAGCCTCCTCCCCACCATGGATCGATTAGCTGGAGATAGCGTATGTATAAAATGGCCTTTTTTGTTCCCGTAGACGCTGCCGAAAGCGTAAAACAAGCCGTGTTTGAAGCCGGAGCAGGCAGTATTGGTGATTATGAAAACGTTTGCTTTCAAACCCGCGGCACAGGCCAGTTTCGACCAACGGAAGGTGCCAACCCTCATATTGGCGCGGTTGGCAGCTTGGAAAGTGTGGAAGAGTTTAAAATCGAGATGGTCTGCGATGAAGCGCATATACACGGTGCCATCGCGGCACTAAAGCTTGCCCACCCCTATGAAGAAGTCGCTTATGATGTTTGGTTGCTGGCTGACCTGTAACAGCCTCTTGAAACATTCCAGATGGATCAGGCGCTACCAAAATAGCGTTCGCGATCTTCAGGGGTCACTATGCTGATATGAAGCGGAAATTCATTGTGTGGGCGGTCAGTGTAAAAGTGCCGTAGCGTGCGTTCAATGGTAGTGAAGGCAAGTTCATCCCAGGGAATCTCATGCTCTTCAAACAGCGCGACTTCGAGACTTTCTGGCCCAGCGCTAAAGCCACCGACAAGCTCTGCGCGAAAAATCATATACACCTGATTGATATGCGGTAGGTCAATAAGCGTATAAAGGTTGGCTAGTTCGACCTCGGCACAGGCCTCTTCCCGGGTTTCTCTAGCCGCCGCCTGTTGGGTCGATTCAGCGTTTTCCATATAACCAGCAGGCAGTGTCCAGTAACCTTTGCGCGGCGCAATCGCACGCTTGCAGAGCAACACTTTGCTACCGCTAACCGGCAGGGTACCGGCTACAATGCGCGGATTCTGATAATGAATAGTACTGCAGGCATCGCACAGGTAGCGTGGGCGATCATCGCCTTCAGGAACGCCAAAACGTACTTTATCACCACAGTGGCTACAAAAATTCATCGCGTACTCTCAACGGCTAGTGAATAGAAGCCTCGACGCGCTTGACGTCAATGACCGCTGCTGGGTAAAAGAGAACAAAGCTATTGGATGCCCCATGTTAGAGAAACTCCGCAAACAGCTGCAACAACTGACGCCTCAACGCTTGGATCACATCGTGATGCCCGAGGCGGCCGTGCTGTTGCCGATTGTTGACCGTCCAGCACCCACTTTACTATTTACCCGTCGTGCCAGCCACTTGAGCACCCACAGCGGCCAAGTGGCGTTTCCAGGCGGCAAGCGCGAGCCCTACGACACCGACCTTTACGCCACGGCGCTACGTGAAGCTGAAGAGGAGATTGCCCTTGACCCACAGCTTGTGCAACCGCTGGGGCGGCTGTCTGATGTCATTTCACTGCATGGCATTCGCGTAACCCCATGGGTAGGCATTATTCCACCCGACCTACCGCTGATTGCCGACCCTGGTGAATTAGACGCCATCTTTGAAGTGCCGCTAAGCCACTTTTTGGATGATCATCGCACCCATACCGATGTGATTACCGTGGATGGCGTTGCCCACTATGTGCCTAGCTACCATGTTGATGGCCATGTAATCTGGGGGCTGTCGGCGATGATGCTGGTCGAGCTATTAGCCGAAGGCTTTGGGATGCCGATTGATTTATATCAGCGCCCCTTAGGCCCACTGCGCCACTACCCTGAACGTAAAAGCCGACTGTCTAATCCCGCAGCGAACTCTCCCCGTTCGACGCCATCGAGATCCAACAAATGACCCCCAGTGTTAAGACATTTACGCCAGTGCTACAGCCATCGACCCAGGTGAAGCTTGTCGATGCGCTGGTTGAGCAGGGTTGGTACGTCGGGCGCGGGGTAATCGACCTAAGGCTTTGCGAAGCGCTGAATAGCGAGGTTCTGCATAGAGCAGCGTATAACGGCCTGGATGAAGCGGGCATTGGCCGTGGTCAGCAGCATCTGCTGCGTAAAGATATCCGGGGCGATGCCATTCACTGGCTTGATCGTGAAAGCGCCGCTCAACGGCGTTATCTAGAGGCTATGAGCGAACTACAACAGGCGCTTAACCACGCGCTGTTTTTAGGCCTATTTGAGTATGAAGCCCATTTTGCCCACTACCCGCCTGGGGCTTTTTATCAGCGCCACCTGGATAGTTTCCGTGGCCGCGCTAACCGCATCATCTCTACCGTCGGCTATTTAACGCCTGACTGGCCTAGCGATGGCGGCGGTGAAATGGTTATCTACCACCCGGACGACCCCAGCCAAGAGGTCGCCCGGGTAGTACCAGAGGCAGGTACCTTTGCCTGTTTCTTATCAGAAAAGATCCCTCATGAAGTGCTGCCCACCCGCTGCCCTCGCTCCAGCATTGCGGGCTGGTTCCGACGTAATGCGTCGCTGGGTGGCGTACTTGATCCTGCGCGCTAACCATGACGCAGCCAGATCAACAGGCGCTGTATGCGCGTATCGCGGCCTTGGAGGCGCAAAACAGAGCGCTCGAAGAGGAGAAGTGCCACTACCAGTGGTTAGCGGAAAGCACGACCGATCTGATTTCCCGCCATGCCCGTGATGGCACCTTCCTTTACGCTTCCCAAGCGGCACGAGAGTTAATCGGCTATGAGCCCGACGAGTTGCTGGGCGTCTCTGCCTATCGGCTTTTTCACCCGGACGATTTAAGCGATCTGCTCAATAAGTCGCCGCGCGTTTACTACCGCGATGGCTTTTATCAGCACACCTACCGCTTTCGCGCCAACGCTGGCCACTATGTGTGGTTTGAAACCACTAGCCGTACGCGCCGCGACCCGCACACAGGTGAGCTGCTGGATATTCTCTGCGTCTCGCGTGACGTGGGTTTACGCAAAGCAGGTGAAGCCCAAGCACGTCGCCACCAAGAGCAGATTGCCCACGCCAATCGGTTAGCGATCACGGGCGAGCTGGCCTCCAATATTGCCCATGAACTCAATCAGCCTTTGGGTGCGATTGCCAACTATGCTAATGGGGCGCTGCTAAAAGTTAACAACACGCCGACGCTTGCTGCCTCTGAGCTCACGCTGCCACTTACCCGTATTGATGAACAGGTCCAGCGCTTGGCTGAGCGCCTGCGCCATATTCGCAGTTTTGTACGCAAAGGTAGCACTCAAGTCAGTGCGATTTCGCTTAGCGAGACCATTAATGCTGCCTGCCAGCTATGCGAATGGCAATTCCAACAAGCGGGTCTTCAGATCATAGTCGAGCTGCCTGGCGTGCTACCAAGAGTGCATGCTGACCCTGTCGCCCTTGAACAGGTGCTAATCAACCTATTGCTAAATGCACTGGAGGCTAGCCGTCACGTCACGACGGCTAAGCAGGTGCTGCTTAGCGCCGAATATATCGACACCCGCCAAGTGAGCTTCAGCGCGAGTGATCAAGGTGCGGGCGTAGCTGATAACCAGCAAACGGCTATCTTTGAACCCTTTCATACCACCCGCAATGAAGGATTAGGCATGGGCCTTGCCATCAGTCGTTCGTTAATGGAAGCCATGGGCGGCTCGCTTTCACTAGCTGAGCCGTTACAACCGTCAAAGGGGCGGTTCTGCGGCGCATGCTTTGTCGGTACACTGCGCAGTGAAGAGATGCCAACCCGAAAGACAGGACACACACCGTGACAACCTCTGCTCATGCTCCAAGCGCTGCGCCCTGCATTGCCATTGTGGATGACGATCAGGCGTTACGTGATTCACTGGTATGGTTATTAGAATCGGTGGGGATGACAACTTACGCCTACGCTGACGGCGAAAGCTTTCTTGCGGCAGCTAGTGATGACGTTGACGTACTGTTGCTGGATGTCCGAATGCCTGGGATGAGTGGCTTACAGGTTCAGCAGCTGTTGGCTGACCAAAAAGCGATGCTTCCGGTGATTATGATGACCGGCCATGGCGATGTTCCCATGGCGGTGGCCGCATTAAAAAATGCGGCGTTCGACTTCATTGAGAAACCGTTTAACCATCAGCAGTTGATCGATACTGTTCAGCAAGCGCTGGCACTCTCTCACCATCAGCGCGATGCAGCGCAACAATACGCCCTGCTACAGCAACGCTATCAAGCCCTACGGCCCAAAGAGCAGCGCATTGTTTTACACGTGGCGGAAGGCATGACCAGCCGTGAGATTGCTGAGCACATGCAGATCAGCGTCAAAACGGTAGAGGTGTATCGGCTGCGCGCCATGAAAACAATGGCGGCAGCCAATTTAGCTCAATTGGTAAGGCAAGCGGTGGCACTCAGGCTAGTCACCGCCTTACCACCTAACACCCTATTATCTTAGCGGCTGCAAACGCTTAAATCAGCGGAACCACTAACCCATCTGAGCGCTCTAGGGTCTCACGTACTTGCTCGTAATCCACTACACGTGGTGAGCCATCTTCGTGCTGTTCAACAAGGCTAATCAATTCCAGCAAAGTGCTCATGCCCTCTTCTTGCTCGCTTAATGCTGCAAATGATTGAACATGCGGCGTACCCTGCTCATCCCAGCCTAACTTTATCGATTCATCAATAATATTCACCTGGGTGCCATCAGGAATGCGTCCAAAAATTGATTCGATATCCTCAGGGTACATACGAATGCAGCCACGGCTGGCGCGCATTCCAATACCATCAGGCTGGTTAGTGCCATGAATCAGGTAGCCAGGGATATCCAACAAAATGGCGTGACGCCCCAAGGGATTGTCTGGACCAGGGGGAACAACCGCTGGTGCAGGGTCACCCCTTTCAGCGGCTTCTTCACGAATAGAGCGCGGCGGATACCAAGCCGGATCTTGCAGACGCATTCTAGTATGGGTGATGCCCAACGGCGTATTGTAGCCATCTCGGCCTATGCCTATGGGATACGTTTCTACACGCGGCGTTTCGCCTGCAGCCACTTCGGGGTAGTAATAAAGACGTAGCTCAGCGACGTTAATGACGAGCCCCTTTCGCTCTTCATCAGGCAGAATATGTCGTGCAGGAATCGTCACTTCTGTGCCCTCGCCTGGCACCCAAATGCTCACATCAGGGTTAGCAAAGCGAATTTCGTCATAGCCAACGTTATGTTCCCGGGCAATATCGACAAGCGTGTCGTCTGCGCTTGCGGTCACTGTATAAATACTGCCTACGATGCTGCCTTCTTCAGGCAACGGATAGTGACCCTTAGGCCAATCATCGCTCTCTGCGGTTGCCACAGTGGCAAACAGCCACGTGCTCAGAGCAATGCCGCCTACCAAAAGCTGCTTGATACGCTGAAATGGTAGGGAACGCTCAGGGGATATTGTCATCAGGTCTCCTTATTATGTGGCAGCTACTTAATAGGCTATTTGATGGGAATATGCCCACACCAGCGCGGCAGGTCAACAGGGCAGAGTGCCGCATCAATCTTACAGGGATTTTCGGAGAACGACTTTTGATCAAGAAAAATGAAGTTTTTTTGGGTAGGCATCGGTCAAGCCACAGCCTGCACCGTTAAGGACTTATTACTTTTTTAGCTATAAAACAGACCCACTCCAAAGCTCTATTCGTTAGTTTTTTTAATGGATTAGTTGAAATTATGAACATAGCGTCTAAGATGTAAGAGTCTTAGCGCAGTGAAGCGCAAGCAAGTATAAGTAAAGCATCAGCACAAATAGCTAATGTAATTGCTTATGAAATTTCAGGAATAATAGTAGTGCTGTACTAAGCAGCATAAGCAAAGACTGCTATTAATTTGTTTAGGCCAGAATGTGGATATATTCAGCCTTAATGCAAGCGCAAGGAGCAAGTAAAATGAAAATGATCAAATCAGCAGTTCTCGGTACACTTATGGTTCCTGCCTTCATGTTCGCTGCAGGTTCTGCAAGCGCACAAGAAAGCACCGTTGGTATGGAAGCCACCTACCTGACGAACCAGCCTGCAAACACCTTCTATGCAGACTCCTTGACCGGTAACAATGTCAAAAGCTCTGTAGAAGATGACGAAAATATCGGCACCATCAATGATCTTATTATCGATGAAGATGGCCAAATTAACGCAGTGATCGTTGGCGTTGGCGGTTTCCTTGGTATGGGTGAAAAAGATGTGGCCATTGAGTGGGATTCACTTGAGCTGACCAAAGACGAAGACGGCGATGATTACGTTATTCGTGTAAATGCGTCACAAGATGCACTTGAAGAAGCTGATGAGTATGAGCGCAACTAATTAGTTAGCGCTTAGCCCTAAAAGCCCTGGCATCTGCCAGGGCTTTTTTATTGCGCCCAACATAATTAAGCACACACAAATCAATTTCAAAATGATTAAAAAATACCGCCCCATTTAGACAATAGGACGGCACCATAACTTATGTTATTAAAATCTTAAAGTTAGCCTTTTAATTTAGCGGTCATACTAATGTCCGCATTTAGAACCTTAGAAACTGGACAGTTGGCTTTAGCAGTCTCTGCGGCTTCCTGAAACGCTGCGTCGTCTGCACCGCTTATTGATGCAACCACATCCAGGTGAATTTTAGAAATATCAAAACCTGCATCGCTCTGGGAAAGCGTTACTTTAGCGGTAGTTTCAATAGCGTCAGCGGTATAGCCTTTCTCACCCAAGATCATTGAGAGAGCCATTGAGAAACAGCTGGCGTGCGCCGCACCGATCAGCTCTTCTGGATTAGTGCCTTTTTCATCCTCAAAGCGCTTGCTGAAGGAGTACTTGGCATCTAATACGCCACTTTCAGTTGAAACGGTGCCCTTACCATCCTTGAGTCCACCTTCCCAACGTGCGCTAGCTTTACGATCCATGAACAACTCCTTGTGCGTAGCCAATATACAAAACATGTTGTCAATCAAGTCATGAAGGCGATTGCCATCACGACTACCTACCCAGAGTAGCTGATTTTCAACCATTCTGCCGACCCAAGCTTTCTCCATGGCTTCCATCGCTCTGGGTTCAGACGTAAGCTAGTTAGCTATCTAATCGAATTCCCTTAAAAATTAAGGACCCGCCATGTCATCGGCTGATGCGCTGCGCTTAATACTGCTCTCTTCACTATGGGGCCTGTCATTTATTTTCATGCGCGTTGCTGCCCCTGAGTTTGGCGCGGTGCCATTGGTATTCGTTCGTATGGGAATTGGTGCCCTACTGTTAATGCCGTTACTTATCAGCCTGCACTACCTTCGGCTTATCTGGGAGCATAAAGGGCCGCTGTTATTTTTGGGCATTGTGAACCATGTGCTGCCTTTTTCATTGCTTGCACTCGCCACCACGCGCTTGGAAGCTGGCTTCACGTCACTGATCAACGCCACGACCCCTATTTTCACTGCGCTGCTTGGTGCCCTGTTTTTCGCCACCGCCATACAGCGTCAGCAGTATCTGGGGCTAGCGTTGGCGCTGCTTGGCGTTTATGTACTTTCTGCTGATAGGTTGGACTTTGCCTTGGGTGGCGACGGCTGGTTTATTTTAGCCGTACTGGGAGCAACGTTTTGCTACGGCATTGCGGGCAACTACTCCAAAACGCGCCTTAGTCACCTACCCACCCGAGTGCTGGCAGCGGGTAGCAGTGCGATGTCGGCGTTGGTGCTGCTGATACCCGGAATTTTGCTCTGGCCAAGCGACCCCATTAGCCCATTAGCCTGGGGTAATGCGTTGGCCTTGGCGGCGCTAAGCACCACGCTGGCATTTCTACTCTACTTTGGTTTGCTCGCCAGCGCAGGGGCTACTGCCACCTCCACAGTGACTTTTTTGGTGCCGGTCAGCGCGCTGCTGTGGGGCTATTTACTGCTTGATGAGACGCTTACGGTGCAGATTATTGCCGGCATGGTGATTACCCTGATCGGCACAGCCATTGCGACAAAACTACTGCGCTTTAAACGCCGCGGAGCGTTGGTTTCACCGCGTCCCCCACACGAATAACGCTTTCCACGCCAGCAAGTAGCGTAGCGTTCTGGCCAAAATGTGCGCCTTTTAGTGCCGGCTGGGTGTTCAACGCTAACAGGGTTTTTAACGGCTCAGCGGGCTCTGGCACCGCCGCCGTTTGCTGGTCAATGGTGGTGATTTTGCAGCGTTGGCAGGGCTTACGTAGTGCTAACTGAAAAGCACCATTTTGTTCAGAAAGCGATGACCAGCGATCTTCCGCCCACGCCTGGTCACTCGCAATCACGATATTAGGCCGAAACCGATTCATGGGCACCGCAGACTGGCCACTATCCAACAGCGCTCGGTTCAGCGCATCCAGCGATCCTGTCGTGGTGATTAAAAAGGGATAGCCATCGGCGAAATAGGTATGTGCCGCCCCACCGTCGAGAAAATCCGCTTCCACCGCACGCTTAAACTCACTGGCAAAACGAACCAGGCTAAGCCCTTGTGCCTGCTCCCCCAAGGCATCGACCAGCCAACGCGAGACCTCTTCGCTCTCAGGTAGCGCTTTGCAGTGATCATTCCACACACTCACCAAGCGCAGATTACCTTTAGGTTCAGTCAACGGAACGTTCAATGGTGAAACGTTAGGATGCGACAGCACCAAGTGCTCGTCGGTCAGTGCAACCTCAATGGTGGCAAGCGCTGGCAGTTGGCGCTGGGTAACAAAGCGCTGCTGGGCATCCACCAGCATCCAGCGGCGGTCCCAGGCTAGCCCGTGCTCTTCCAGCACGCTCTGGTAAACGCTAATGCCTTTTAGTGACTTAACGGGGTAAATGTTGAGTTGAGTAATCTTCACGACGGCCTCGCGACGAGTAAAACGTCTACTTTAGCCAGTCTGCTGCCAAGCAGCTACCGTGAACTCCGTTTATGGCCCTGGGCTTATGGTGCTAGGCTTATGGCACTAGGCTTATGGCACTAGGCTTATGGCACTAGGCTTTTGAGTCATCGCTTATGAATCATCGCTACGTGACAGCGTCATGCCCACTTCAATGCGATAGCCTAAATCCAACACCTTCTGGGTAGCCGGTTCACCGCGAACACGCGCTAACAGCTCCTTAGCTGCCGCTTCTCCAATGGCTTGGCGTGGGGTAATTACGCTGGCAAGCCTGGGCGTCATGACTTGGCCCACATCGTGGCCGTGAAAGCCTGCCAGTGCCATGCGCCCGGGTACGTCAATACCACGTCGTTGGCACTCGAAATAAGCACCGACCGCCACGTCGTCATTGGTACAAAACACCCCGTCTGCCTCGGGATAATCGGCAATCACCTGTTGCAGCAGTGCCGCCCCCACACTGTACGAGGAGCGCTGAGTGCTCTGCAGTGTAACGGGCGTTAAACCGTGCTCTTCCATCGCCTGACGATAGCCCTTCTCCCGCTGTCGGGTACGTTCATCCAACCGCACCGCCAGGTAAATCACCTGACGACGGCCATGCCGAATCATCTCACTCACCATGTCATACGCGGCTTGAACGTTGTCGTAACCCACGGCCTGATGGAGCGGAGGCCGGTGCGTGTCCATGATTTCGACAATCGGGATACCGGCGGTTTCCAACATGCGCAGGCTACGCGGCGTATGGTCACGGTCAGAAAGAATTACTCCATCGACATTGTAGGAGAGCAGCGATGCCAAACTGCGCTCTTCAAGTTCAGGGCTATAGCCATAGTGCGAGAGCATTAGGTGATAACCCGCTGGCTCCGTCAGCGCTTCAATACCAACGATCACATCGGCAAATACTTGGTTAGTCAGTGACGGCACCAATACGCCAATCGAGTGGCTGGTTGCCCTTGAGAGCAAATCTGGCGCACGGTTGGGGATATAACCAATCTGCTCGGCAATTGAAAAAATGCGTTCGCGAAGGGCTTCTGAAACTGTTTCAGGGTCGCGCAAGCAGCGGCTTACCGTCATTTTGGTAGCCCCTACGTGGTCGGCAATGTCTTGTAGAGTGGGGCGTTTTTTCTTCAAAGTGTTACCGCCTTATGCAACGAGGAAGCATTGAGGCCCACCCTAGCGAATGAAAGACCTCAATGCCGATCCCTCCTTTTAGCTTAGCGAGCGGCTGGGTATCGCTAACGAGGCAGCAAATTGTTTAACGATCTCCTTAGGCGACAAGATAATGGAGGCACGAAATGCCTCATCTTCGCTCGGGGGCTCCAAGTCGGTCAGTTGACTGGCCAACATGCTATCGCCTTTAAAGAAGTGGCCTGGTCGCGCTTCAAGACGCTGCAACAGCAGCTCACGACTGCCTTCTAGATAGAGAATACGCAGCGCTGGGTCACCTTCACGCAGCCGTTCGCGGTAGCGTTTTTTCAGCCCCGAACAGGCAATCACCAGCGAGGCATCCCGTGCCCGATACTTTTCAAACAGCTTGGCCAGCGTATCTAGCCACTCACGGCGATCATCGTCATTGAGCGGCGTGCCGTTCGCCATTTTGGCTACATTGGCAGGCGAGTGATGGTCATCGCCGTCAATAAACGTGGTTGCCCCTAATGTGACAGCGAGTTGACGGCCGATGTGAGACTTCCCTGAGCCTGATACTCCCATTACCAAAATACGATGTGAGGGGTACTTCACAGCGGCGCTCCTATTAATTACCACGAACCTTAATTGCCACGCACGGCAGTAAGGTCAGGCAGCCAAGTGACGATACCGGGGAAAGCAATCAGTATCACCAGCACAACTAAAAGGGCTGCATAGTAAGGCAACATGGCTTTGACCAGCGATTCCATTGAGACTTTACCGACGCCACAGCCCACGTATAGGCAAGTGCCTACGGGCGGCGTTAATAGTCCAATACCTAATACAAATGCCATTAGTACGCCGAAGTAAGCTGCATCAACACCTACGGAGGTGACAATTGGTGCCAGCATGGGCGCCATAATGACCATCGCAGGGGTTAAGTCCATGACAAAACCTACCAGCAGCAGTAAGGTCGCCACAATCAATAACAGCAAAAAAGGCTCTTGCGTGATGGCCTGCACTTGGCGCACCAGCGTTTGCGGCACCATATTAATCGTTAAGAACCAAGCAATCACCGTCGCAAATGCCAGCAGCATCATCACCATACCGGTTAAACGTGCGGTACGAATCAGCATGCCACCTAGCTCTTTAAGCTTGAATTCGCGATAAACCACCAGCGAAATGGCGAGCGAATAGAGCAGCGCAGCGACAGCGGCCTCAGTAGCTGTAAATACCCCACCAATAATACCGCCAATGACAATCACCGGTAGCACTAGCGCAAGCCAAGCATCCTTGAAGGCTTTCCATAGGCGATC
This sequence comes from Halomonas sp. NPDC076908, assembly GCF_050269715.1. NCBI lineage: Bacteria > Pseudomonadati > Pseudomonadota > Gammaproteobacteria > Oceanospirillales > Halomonadaceae > Halomonas > Halomonas sp. NPDC076908. The sequence continues at coordinate 137,588 of NZ_JBNNIW010000002.1, forward strand.
CCAACTGAACTGGCGCACTCCGCCGCCCTGCTTACTGGCGAGAATGTAAGTAGTCACCATCAGCGCAAAGCCAATCAACAGGCCAGGAATGATACCGGCGATAAACAGGCGGCTGATGGATGTTTCAGTCACAATGCCGTAAAGAATCAGCGGAATCGATGGCGGGATAATGATCCCAATGACCGATGAAACGGTATTAATCGCCGTGGCGTTAGCCGCGGTATAGCCCTGCTGCTTCATAGAGGGGATCATCATCGCCCCGGTCGCCGCCGTATCTGCCACCGCTGAACCACTAATCCCACCAAAGAACATTGACCCGGTAATCGCTACCTGCCCTAATCCGCCACGCATAAAGCCAACCAGCGCACCGGCCAGCTCCATCAAACGGCGCGCGATGCCGCCATTGCTCATGACCTCACCGACCAAAATAAAGAAAGGGATCGCTAACAGCGGAAAGCTGTTCACACCACGGATAGACTGCTCAATCATGATCGACAGCGGAATATCGGAAAGCACCGCCATGACCAGCGCGGCAACGCCAAGCCCGAAAGCGATCGGCAACCCGATAACAATGGAAGCCATTAAAATAGCCAGAAAAATCCATAGCATGATTAGCGCTCCTGCTCAGGTTGGCGAATGACGCTCAGGCTGACCCACATCCGCCAAACCGATACCGCCGCAATAAAAGTGACGCACAGCACCAGTGAGAGGCTCAACACACTCAACGGTACGCCCATAATCGCCGAACGCCCGCTTGAGCGGGTTAACACTTGATAGCCTCCCCACATCATTACCACCATCAAACCGGTGATAATCAGGTGCTGCAGCAGATAAAGCATATGCGCCAAACGCAGCGGCAGGCGTCGCACTAATGCATCGACGGCAATATGCTCGTAGCGCGAAAACGCAGCAGCGGCACCTATAAACACCAGCCATATAAAGAGCATGCGTGCCAGCTCGTCGGCCCACGGCAATGAGTGATTGAACAGCGAACGGCCCACCACATTGCTGGACACCGACACGATCAGCGCGACTAAAATCGCACCGATCAGATACTCCATCGCTAAGGTCAGCCAGCGAAACGGGGCTGGTCCTTGCCGAGTATCGGTATCGATTTCCAATAGTTTGCGGTTGGGGTCATCAAGATACACCGACGGATCTTCAAGCGGTGTAGATGCACTAGGTGGCATCGAGGTATTAGGAGGCGTAGCGGAGGGTGACATAGAAGCTCCAAGAGCACTGACACACCGGGCAGGCACAATGCCTGCCCGGTGTCGCGCTAACCGTTAGGTTTAGTTGCTGCTGTCTTCAACAATTTGTTGAATGTCAGCGATCAGATCTTCGCCAATACGCGGCGACCACTCTGCATAAACCGGCTGAACGGCCTCTTGGAAAGCGGCTAGCTGCTCATCGTTCAGGCGAGTAATTTGCATACCGCGCTCTTCTAGCTGGTCACGTGACCAATCATCGTATTCAGCGGAGAGCTGAATTTCGTAGTCGGCAGACTGACGCGCCGCTTCTAATACAAGCTCTTGGTACTCAGGTGCCATACGGTCCCAGGTGCGCTCAGAAAGCATCATGATAAACGGCGTATAGACATGGCGCGTTTCAGTACCGTAATCCTGCACTTCGTTGAAGTTAGAGGTCAGGATGGTGCTCCAAGGATTTTCCTGGCCGTCGACAACGCCCTGCTCCATGGCGGAGAACAGCTCACCAAAGGCCATCGGCGTTGGGTTAGCGCCGAGCGCTTGCCAAATTGCTAGGTGCACCGGGTTTTCCATCGTGCGTACGCTTAAACCACGCACATCCAAACCAGCCACATCTTCCGGTGCCTCTACCGGGCGAGCACTGTTGGAGAGCTGGCGATAGCCATTCTCAGAGAAAGCGAGTGCCTTAAGACCAGTGCCTTCAAAAGCGTCGAGCATTCCCTGGGCTACATCGCTCTGCATTACGGCCACAGCAGCTTCGCGGCTTGGTAGTAGGAACGGCAAATCAAAAGCGGCCAATTCAGCCACATAACCAGTGGTAGCCGAACTAGAAGGATAAGTCATATCCAGGGTGCCAGTTTGCAGCATTTCCAGCATTTGCACGTCATCGCCCAACTGACTGTTAGGAAAAACGTTAACGGTGATACGCCCGTCGGTGCGCTGCTCAAGAATTTCACCAAAATACTTGCTTGAAAGAAACTGCGGCGAGCTTTCCGCCAGGCCAATGCCCATGCGTAGCGTATGCGAACCGTGGTCAGCCACTACCTCGCCTTCAATTCCAGGTGGATCAGACAGTTCTGGACTCTGGGCATGGGCCATACCGAAGGTCAGAGTGGTCGCGCCGACCAGGGTGAGCGTGCTGCGCCAAATAGCTGTCATAGCGTTATCTCCAAATACTGATTGTTGTTAATGGCTTTGTTTTCAAAAACTGAGTTGTTAAAAGCTGTGTTGTTAAAAACAGGGTTGTTGATAACTAATAAAATGACCGGCTTTTTGTTACCGGTAACATTGAATAAGCAAAGGCTAGCGACCGGCTAGAGGCGTGTCAAAGCAAAACTGCCAACTTACGACCAACGTCTAGGGATAGCTACTCGACGCTTCGCACGCTACATTAGGTCATGTATTTCGGATCGGAACCCAGGCTTGTGCAACCATCTTGCAGCGAATTAGAACTCGATCACCAGCTTTGCTTTGCGCTTTACTCAACGTCATTAATGATGACCAAAGTGTATAAACCGCTGCTCAAAGAGTTGGGGCTTACTTACCCCCAATACCTTGCCATGCTTGTCCTGTGGCAGAATGATGGCATTACCGTAGGCACAATGAGTAAGCGCCTACTAACTGACCCAGGGTCTTTGACACCCCTGCTCAAGCGGCTTGAAGCCGACCAGTTGTTGAAGCGTAAACGCAGCCATCTGGATGAACGTGTGGTGGAGCTATTTCTCACCGATAAAGGACGTGCGCTTAAAGAGCAGGCTTACAAAATCCCCAGCTGTGTAGTGCATGCGAGCGAGCAGTCTGTAGAGGCCCTCACCACCCTGAAAGAGGACTTGGTCAAGCTGCGCGAAAATTTGCAAAAAAACCAATAGCGCCTAGCCTCAGAGTTAAGAGAAAAAAAGATTAAATATTTATCTTGCGCGCAAAATAAAGCTACACTAAATTATAGATGCGCATTATCAAAGATTCAGATTCAAAACAAAAACGTTGCTAACAGGAGATTCAAAATGTCGACGACTAATATCGAAAACGTTATTTATCGCGCCCATGCTACCGCTACGGGCGGTCGTGAAGGACACGCAAAATCATCGGATGGTGCGTTGGACGTCAAACTAAGCACCCCAAAAGAGCTTGGTGGTGCAGGCGGCGATGGCACCAATCCTGAGCAGCTCTTCGCTGCTGGTTATTCAGCCTGCTTCCTAGGCGCACTGAAGCACGTGGCCAGCCAGGAAAAAGTGAAGCTTCCCCAAGATACCCAAATCGACGGCCATGTAGGTATCGGTGCGATTCCTACCGGCTTTGGTATCGAAGTTGAGCTAAAAATCAGCCTGCCTGGCCTGGAAAAAGACGCCGCTCAGCAGCTAGTCGATAAAGCCCACATCGTGTGCCCCTACTCCAACGCCACCCGTGACAATATTAATGTCACCCTGACGTTGGTGTAAGCTTAATAATTAGCGAATCATTAACCACCTCGCTGTCATGGCGCGGTGGTTTTCTATTTATAGGAGAGCATGATGAGCGACACCACCTACACACCCCCTACCGTTTGGAAATGGCAACCTGGCAATGGCGGTAAATTTGCCAATATCAATCGCCCCATTGCGGGCCCCACCCATGACAAAGCGCTGCCCGTGGGCAAGCACCCTCTCCAGCTCTACTCACTGGCCACCCCCAACGGTGTCAAAGTCACCGTGATGCTAGAAGAGCTATTGGAAAAAGGGATTCAGGGCGCTGAGTACGACGCGTACCTCATAAACATTGGCGAAGGCGACCAGTTCGGCAGTGGTTTTGTAGCAGTGAACCCTAACTCTAAAATTCCTGCATTGATGGATCACTCGACCAATCCGCCTCAGCGGGTGTTTGAGTCGGGTGCCATCCTGCTTTACCTAGCGGAAAAATTTAACGCTTTCTTACCCAGCGACCCGGCAAAACGCACCGAATGCCTCTCTTGGCTATTCTGGCAAATGGGTAGCGCACCAATGTTAGGCGGCGGCTTCGGGCATTTTTACGCTTACGCGCCGGAGAAGTATCAGTACCCCATCGACCGCTACACCATGGAGGTGAAGCGCCAACTTGATGTACTCGACCGCCACCTGGCCGAAAACCGCTTTATGGCGGGCGATGAGTACACCATTGCCGATATGGCGATTCACCCTTGGTATGGCGCGCTAGTGAAAAATCGCGTTTACGAAGCGGCTGAATTTTTGGAAGCCCATACCTACAAGAACATTCTGCGCTGGACTGAAGAGATTGATGAACGTCCCGCCGTTAAACGTGGCCGTATGGTCAACCGCTCTTTTGGCGAGCCGCACGAGCAGTTGCATGAACGTCATGATGCCAGCGACTTTGAGCTTCGCACGCAAGATAAACTGGCTGACGGCGAGTAACTAGTCACCCAAAAAAGGGCCTACGCTTGAACTCTCAGCGTAGGCCCCGGTGCAGCATCAATACTCCAAGCCGAGTACTGTTTAATGAGAAAAACTAAACTGACTCAATCCGCGAGTTATTCAACGCGTAATTCCAAACTCGATAGAAGTAGAAAATATACCCTAAACCAAAGGTGACCAGCGAAATCAACATCCATAGGATGATATGGCCGATATTGCTGAACAGGTTGATATCGCAAACCATTTTTCGCTCGACGCCAGTGCTGGCATCAACTAGCGATGTACGATTGATGACAAACCGCGCAAACGAATAGGGAAAGAAAAATAACGCTATGCCAAACGTGATAATACTCAACACCACCCAGACAAGTAGATGGCCAATGATATCTAGAATGGAGAGGTCTGCTTTGATCTTCACAGGTTGCCCTTAGTATGCGTGGAAAGCGGCAGAGAGTAACACCGCAAGCCCCAACCGTGAATTATAAATTAATATAAATTAGGGAAGCTGCCGTTTACTCTCCCACCACTCGGCATAGGAACTGTTATGGGGCGCCAAACCGCCTTCATCGGGGGCGTCATCATCCCACCATACCGGGCCACGCTCGCCGAGGGCTTCTTTAGCGCTATGCACCGCGTTGCGGGCTTGTCGCAGCGCGTCTTCATCATCTTGCTGCTGGACTGTTCTGACCGCCCTGCGGGCTTTCATCAATGCTTTGATATGGGTTCGCTTTTCGTCTTCATCTAAACGCGGGTCAGTGCAGCGCCAAAGCCGATTTTTGGCGACGAAGTAACGCCCATCTGGGGTATGGGGGTACTTGTTAGCCATAAGCAATACTCCTGTCCCGTTGGGCGCTTCTACTCACCTCACCTCATTTCACCTAACCTAACCGTTTAGAAGCGCTTAGATAGCGTGATAGAACCGAATTTATCCTGCTCTTCCTGGCCGTCAAATTCCCGCGAACGCTGTACTGCCGCGTAGGTGACTTGCCAATCTTCCCAGGCCAGCGCCAGCCCTGCTGATACGTCGCCTACCCACTCTTTGCGATCAACCGAGTGGCTATTTCTAAACGTATTGCCGTCAAGCGTCAGGTTTTGCGCCATGTAGTAACCGTCTACGCTGGCAAACAGGTACCACTGCCACCCCTCTTTACCGGTCATATGGTGGCGGCTGCCGGGGTTGGGCGTTAGCGTAGGAATACCGGGGGCTTCATCACCCCAACGCACGCTATAGCCGGCGCTTGCATAGGTATAGAGGTTACCCAAAGCGGCGCTGACGCTGGGGCCATGGGAAAACTGCTTACCGATCAATGGGGAGCTATGCCACCACTGGCGACGCATGGCGACGTTGACGATGGCTTCATCGCCAAGCTGGTTATCCCAACCGCTGGGGCGGTCGCTGTCGGTGATGCGGTGCACTTCACGTTGAATGCTATCGGCAAGCGACGAAGGCCCTACTAAACCAATATCCAGGTGCAGGTCAGTCGCTTGGCGCCAGCTACCCATGGGCACATCTTCGTAAAGAGAGATACCACCGTAAACAATCCCAGCGTAGGGGCGATCATCTTCAATCAGTCCACGCTGCTCAATATTGTTTGGCGTATAAATCTGATGCACCAAACGAAAAGCTGCCATATCAGCGCTGCCAATAAGGCTGTCGGGCAAAGCGGTGGCCAAGCGTTGCGTCCAGCTTTGTGCTTCAGGCTGAAACGTCCAATTGAGCTCAAAGCCACTGGTAAAGTGGCCATCATCGCTGCTGGCCATGCCATCATTTGCGTGCTTAATCGAGAGGACACTATCGTCGGCTTGTGCCAGCGTTGACAGCAGGGTTACTACAGCCACTAGCGGTAGCAGCTGCCATCGTAGAGGGGAGGTACCTTTCATTGCTCGTTCCTTGAGATTTTCCTAGGAAGTGTTTTTTTGGGACTGTTTTCTGAGGCCACTTTTGAAGAACATCAACAAACATTGTTGATTGTATGTAATTGTGCAAAAAGATAGCAAGCATACTTTTACTGTCTTCTACAGAAAAGAGCTAAGTCACCAACATCAAAGGGTGGCTCGTAGGCCACCCCTTCTGCTGTCATTTGTTTAGATTTATTAGCGTAGTCGACTAGACGAAAGTTGGTAGGCTAATGGCTTAGTTGAATCACTATCTGTCGCGCAGCAGCCACTGCGGAGTGATTTCATGTTGGCCGTTTTCATCGGTAATAAACAGCGATCCTTCGCTGATCATTACTGCCCAGTTAATCGCCCGAGGCAGGTCTTTAGCGATAATCGCTAGGGCCTCTTGTGGCAGCCCCGCCACATGCACATTTTTCAGTGATGCCACGCTGGGCAACACTTTACTCTCCCATTGATCTACCCGGCCGTAAGCAAGTAGCGACACGCGCTCTGCCCTACGTGAGCACCAGGTAATCCGCTCGGCATCGGGCAAACCCACTTCGATCCAGTGCAGTAGGCGACCGTCTAGGCTTTTCTCCCACAGTGCCGGTTCATCTACATCTGAAAGCCCACGCCCGAAGGCCAGCGTCTCGCTGTACCACAACACATAAGCAAGCAAGCGCGCGGTCATGCGCTCTTCGGTCTCTGACGGATGGCGAGCTACGGTAAAGCGCAGCGTTTCATACACCCCGCGATCCAGATCGGTCAGATTGATATCAACTTTGTAGGGTGTTGCGCTAAGAGCCATGAAAATGTCCAAACGAAATTTGCGTCAGTGTACCCGATGGTGGGTGTCTCTGGTGAATAGTCTGACAGGTTAAGCTTTGCGGTGATCGTCCGTGACTGTACCATTTTTCAGCGTATCGGCCTCGTGCATGGGCTCATGCCATGGCTCTTTGAGCGCGGCTTGATACCAAGCTTGCATTGCGGGCAGCGCTAGCAAGCGCTCGACATACGCCTGGGACTTCTCGCTAACCGGCAAGCTGAATGTCTGCACGCGAAAGGCCACAGGGGCGTAAAACGCATCTACCGCGGAGAAGGTTTCACCCGCTAAAAACGGCCCGCCAAAGCGCTCAAGCCCTTGCTGCCATAGCGCATCCACGCGTGCCACATCGGCCTTGAGATTGGCCGATAAGCTATTCAATTCCACTCGCATGCCGCAGTTCATTGGACACTCGCCGCGCAGGGCGCTAAAGCCGCTGTGCATCTCTGCTGTAGCTGAGCGCGCCCAGGCGCGGGCGGCCTTATCACTCGGCCAGACATTAGCGTGCTGCTCGGCCAGATACTCGACTATCGCCAGGGAGTCCCACACCGCCAGTTCGCCTTCGTCCGTCACCTCCACCAGGCAAGGCACTAAGCCTGAAGGGGAAAAGCGGGTAAAGGTGGCATGACTCGCGCCAGTGCCCCCTTCAAAGGGCATCAGGTGTTCGTTAAACGGAATCTCCAGCGCTTTCATCAGCACCCAAGGGCGCAGCGACCAAGAAGAGTAATTCTTGTTGGCAATATAGAGATCAAACATGCAGCGCTCCTTATGTGGGAAATCGAATTAGCCGATCAATTAGGCAGCCACCTTAACGTGCTGCCTGAGCCAGTGTATTACCGCCTAGTCCCATTAATACGCCACCACCAATGCGCTGTATGAGCTGGGAGGAGCCATGGGATTTTTGTAACCACTCACGCAACGGGCTGGCCAACAGCACCACCACAACATCCGCTGATGAGAACAGCACATTAGTGGCGATACCTAGCCAGAGCAGTTGCCACGCTACCGGCATAGCGCTCTCGGGCTGCACAAATTGAGGCAGAAACGCGACAAAGAAAAGCGCGGTTTTAGGGTTGAGCACCTCCACCAAAAAGCTGTCGCGAAGCACGCGTTTAGTGGTTGCCAGCGGCACCTCATCATTATGGGCACGAATGCCCTGCTGCCATAGCCTCAGACCCATCCAGAGTAAATAAAGCCCACCGATGATTTTCATGGCGATATAAGCAGGCGGAATCGCTGCAAACAGCAGCGCCAAGCCCAATGCGGCCGCCACCACATGAACGTAGCAGCCCATATGCACACCCATGACTGCTAACCATCCTGCTCGTCGGCCGCGCCCCAGGGTTTGCGCTGCGGTGTATAGCATTGCAGGCCCAGGTAGGTAGGCAAAACCAAGTGTGGCGATTAGAAAAGCGGCCCATTGCATTATGGCTATTCTCATGAAGTCGGCAGTTAGCCTTTGAGAATAAAACGGGGGTGGCGCATGCGCCACCCCCTAAATAAGTAAAACTGGAATGAATAGCGGATCAGAAGCTGGGCTTGCGTTTCTCAACAAACGCCGACATGCCCTCTTTCTGCTCTTCACCGGCGAAGCAGAAGGCAAACAGGCTGGTCTCCAGCGCTAATGCGCTGTCCAGGTCTTGATCCATGCCATCGTGTACGGCTTGTTTGGCACCGCGCACGGATTGCGGCCCGTTGCCTTTGAGCTGCTTGGTTAACTCTTCAACATAGTTTTCTAGCTCAGCTTGCGGCATTACCCGGTTCACCAAGCCAATACGCAGTGCCTCTTGGGCATCAATTTTGCGCCCGGTCGTGACCAGGTCAATCGCCATGGCGGGGCCGACGCGGCGCGGCAGGCGTTGAGTGCCACCGAAGCCGGGGATCACGCCCAAGAGTACTTCTGGCTGCCCAAACACCGCGTTGTCGCTGGCTACTGCCCAGTCGCAGGCCAGTGCCAGTTCGCAGCCGCCGCCAAGGCAAAACCCATTAACGAGCGCGACCACCGGCACGGGTAACGTTTCTAAGCGTTTAATGGTGCGCAGCGCCTGGCTTGCGAAAGCACGGGCTTCCTCGGGTGTTTTATCGCGCATTTCCGTGATATCAGCCCCGGCAACAAACGACTTTTCACCGGCGCCGGTAATTAGCACGGCGCGCAAATGGGGATGCGCCTCTAGCTCGACAATGTGTGATTCCAACGCGCTTAGCACCTCGCTATTCAGCGCGTTAAGTGCCTTAGGACGGTTAATCGTCAGGCGCACTACACCGTCGTTATCAATTTTCTCAATGACTGCGTCGCTCATGCTGGCTCCTTAATTGTTATTACGCATTAAAGTGAATACCTAACAACCCTAGCGAACGCTTGGTTGGTAGGCAATCACTTCTTTTGTCGAGCCTAGCGGCGTTGACGATGTTATTCGTATATATGGAAGCCGCGACCGCTTTTACGGCCCAAATAGCCCGCATCGACCATACGCTTTAGTAACGGGCAGGGGCGATATTTAGGGTCGCCAAAGCCTTCTTGAAGCACTTCCATAATCGCCAAGCAAACGTCTAAACCAATCAAATCGGCCAGCGCCAGCGGCCCCATGGGGTGGGCGGCGCCTAGTTTCATCGCTTCATCAATCGCTTCAGGAGTGGCGGTTCCTTCTTGAACGATAAACGCGGCTTCGTTGATCATCGGCACCAGCAAGCGGTTAACCGCAAAGCCCGGCGCATCGCCAATCGGCACAGCGGTTTTGCCCAGTGCCTTGGTGAGCGCCTCAATGCGGGCAACGGTGGCATCGGAGGTCTGCTCGGCACGAATCACTTCCACCAGTTTGAGCACCGGCACCGGGTTGAAAAAGTGCATGCCCACCACCCGCTCCGGGCGCTCACACACGGCGGCCAAGCGCGTCAGCGAAAGCGACGAGGTGTTGGAGGCTAAGATAGCATCGTGGCTTAAGTGGCTAAGGTCACGAAACAGCTTTTCCTTGAGCGCGGGCTGTTCTGGCGCGGCTTCAATAATAATGCTGCAGTCGCTGAGGGCTTCTAGCGCCGTGGTGGTGGAGAGCCGCGCTAGGGCATCACGCTTGTCGGCTTCGCTGATTTTTTCTTTTGCGACCAGCTTGCCAAGCCCTTTATCAATAGCGGCCTGGGCGCGGGTTAGCTGCTCGTCGGCCACGTCGTAAAGACGCACGGTGAATCCACTAGCCACCACAACTTGGGCAATCCCCTGCCCCATGGTACCGGCGCCCACTACGCCTATATGTTGGTCATTCATAGCTCTGTTCCTTTGATTAGTGCTGCTTGGCTTCTTCGCGCAGAACAAACTTCTGAATCTTGCCGGTAGAGGTCTTGGGCAGCTCGCTGAAGATGATCGTCTTCGGCACTTTGTAGCCCGCCAAGTGTTCACGACAGTGGGCGATAATATCGGCCTCGGTCACTTCTCCATAGCCAATTTTCAGCTTAACGAAAGCACAGGGCGTCTCGCCCCATTTTTCGTCGGGCTTCGCGACCACAGCGGCCTCTTCTACGGCAGGATGGCTATAAATAGCGTCTTCCACTTCGATGGTAGAGATGTTTTCACCGCCGGAGATAATAATGTCTTTAGAGCGATCTTTGATCTCGATGTAACCATCGGCATGCCAAACCGCTAAATCTCCCGTATGGTACCAGCCCCCTTCCAATGCATTGGCGGTGGCGTCCGGGTTTTTCAGATAGCCCTTCATGACGTTATTGCCGCGCATTAAAATTTCGCCGATAGTCTGGCCATCTTTGGCGACCGGCTCCATGGATACAGGGTCGGCCACACAGAGCGCTTCCAGCATGTGGTAACGCACGCCTTGGCGGGCCTTAATTTTTGCGCGCTCTTCCAGCGGGAGTTCATTCCACTCCTCACGCCAGGCACATACCGTCACCGGGCCGTACACTTCGGTTAGGCCATATACGTGGGTCACCTCAATACCCAACTTTTCAACCCCGGCAATCACTGAGGCAGGCGGCGCTGCGCCGGCGGTGGTCACTTTCACCGGGTGATCGAACTCACGTTTATCTTCAGCGGGCAAATTCACCAAACCATTAAGGATGATCGGCGCTCCGCTGAAGTGAGTGACCTTTTCATCAGCAATCAGCTGCATGATTTTCTTGGGGTCGACCCGGCGCAGGCAGACATTCACCCCGGCGTTGGCGGCGATCGTCCAGGGGAAGCACCAGCCATTGCAGTGGAACATCGGCAAGGTCCACAGATAGATAGGGTGGTGGGGCATCGCCCACTCCATAATATTACTGACTGCATTGAGGTACGCGCCGCGGTGGTGATACACCACGCCTTTGGGTTTGCCAGTAGTGCCGGAGGTATAGTTAAGCGAGATCGCATCCCACTCATCGTCAGGCAGTTGATAGGCGAAGTCAGCATCGCCCTCGTTGAGCAGCGTTTCATACTCAATATCACCAATACCTAGGGTTTCGCCGAGAAACTCTCTATCAGCCACATCAATAATCAGCGGCTTGTGTTCAAGTTTGGCAACGGCTTGCTGAATAACGTCGGCGAATTCAGGGTCGACCAAAATAGCTTTCGCTTCACCGTGTTCCAGCATGTAGTTAATGGCTTCGGCATCTAGGCGAATGTTTAAGGTATTAAGCACGCACCCGGCCAAAGGCACACCAAAATGCGCCTCAAACATAGCGGGGATATTGGGCAGCATCGCCGCCACGGTTTGGCCCGGCTGAATACCACGCTTTTCGAGCGCTGAGGCAAGCTGGCGGCAGCGCGCCCAGGTTTCACCCCAGGTGCGACGAGTGCTGCCATGCACCATGGCGGGATAGTCGGGATAAATCGACGCCGAGCGCTCGATAAAGGTTAGCGGCGAAAGCGGCACGTGGTTGGCAGTTGTTTTGGGTAAGCCTTGCGCAAAGATAGAGGTCATGGTCGGCTCCTGAATTTTGTTAATGTTATTGCAAGCATTGGCTTTAAAATCGTTTTAAATGATTATTTTAAATAACTGTTTTAATAGTGTAGAAACAGCACCGCCGCCTCAAGGGGCGGCGGCGAGCAACTAAAAATTAGCGTTAATGAACCTCAAATTCGCTTAAACACTGCATGCCTGCCTCAATCACCGCACGCTGTGCACGGCCTACCGGCAGCCACTGATTAATCGCAAATTCGGCGCTGCGCATCTTGGCAGTATAGAAGGGATCGTCACTGCCGTTGTTAAGGGCTGCCTGGACACTAAGCGCCGCTTGGCCCATCTGCCAAGCGCACAGCACATGACCCGCCAAGGTAAGAAACGGCGTAGCGTAGGCCTGCACTGCGTCTGGGCCGGTTTCAGAGTCACTGCCTTGTTTCAGCACCAACGCTTGAGCGGCTTTTAAATCGTCAAGCCCTGCGGCCAAACCACTGCCCAGCGCTTTCAGTGCGGGGTCGGCATTGAGCTGCTCCACAGTGGCAGCCACGTCGTGCAACAGCGCAGAGAGCGCCTCGCCGTTATCGCGCTGGAGTTTACGGCCCGCCAAATCAAGCGCCTGAATACCGTTTGTGCCTTCGTAGATGGGCGCAATGCGTGCATCGCGCAGCAGCTGGGCAGCGCCGGTCTCTTCGACGTAGCCCATTCCGCCATGCACCTGAATACCCATGGAGGCGATATCCACCGCTTGATCGGTTGAAAAGCTTTTAATGACCGGAATAAGAATATCAGCGCGGGCCTGAGCGGCAATGCGGGCATCGTCACTCTCCGCGTGGCGGGCAGTATCCAGCTCGGCAGCGCAATAGAGGGCCAAAGCACGCAGCGCATCGGTACGCGAGCGCATTGAAAGCAGCATACGGCGGACGTCTAAATGATCGCTGATACTGCATTCAGAACCGCCGCGGGTTTTCGGTGCGCGCCCCTGACGACGCTCCAATGCGTAGGCAAACGCATGTTGGCAGGCACGCTCGGCCACGCCAATGCCCTGAATACCGACTTTGTGGCGCGCCTCATTCATCATGGTGAACATGTGGTTAAGGCCACGCCCCTCTTCACCCACTAAGTAGCCAATCGCGCCACTGTTTTCGCCAAAACTCAACGTGCAGGTAGGTGAACCATGAATTCCCAGCTTGTGCTCAATCGATGCGCAGATCACATCGTTGCGTTCGCCCAGCGAGCCGTCGTCATTCACCAGGAACTTAGGTACTAAAAACAGAGAAATGCCTTTATTGCCTTCCGGCGCATCGGGCTTGCGGGCGAGCACAAGATGGATGATGTTTTCGGCGGCGTCATGTTCGCCCCAGGTGATATAGCTTTTCTGGCCACTGATGCGATAGTGGTCGTTTTCAGGCACGGCGCGGGTGCGCACCTGGGAGAGATCCGACCCCGCTTGGGATTCGGTAAGGTTCATGGTGCCGGTCCAGGTGCCTTCCACCAGCTTGGGCAAATAGGTCGCTTTAAGCGCATCACTGCCGTGATGGGCCAGTGCTTCAATGGCACCAGCGGTCAGCATGGGGCAGAGACCCAGCGCCATATTGGCACCGTGAAGCATCTCTTGAACGGCACTGGCAACCACTTCGGGCAGGTTCTGACCGCCTAGCGCTTCGGATACACCAATGCCGTTCCAGCCACCCTCCACATAAGCTTGGTAAGCTGACGCGAAGCCTTCTGGGGTGGTTACGCTGCCGTCAGCATGACGCTTCGCGCCCTGACGATCACCAGTTGCATTGAGCGGCCCCCAGACATCTCCCGCAAGTTTTGCGGCCTCTTCAAGCACCGCCTCAACCAAGTCGGGTGTGGCCTCTTCGAAGCCCGGCAGGCTAAGCGAGCGATGTGCTAATAACTCTTCGAGCACAAAGCGCAGATCGCGTACCGGCGCAGCGTAAACATTCATGGCAAAACCTCAGTGCTAAGGAATAATAAACAAAATAGTGAAAATATTACCCGCGATAGTAGATTCACTACTTTTGTTACACCATTAGCCCATGGTCTCACCTATGCCATTATTGCCTTACGTTTACCTGCTCCACATCATCGTAGTAAGCGATATGGCTTTCATCTTCTGCAGGAGGTCCGACCACCGGCTCTGCGGCATCCACATCCCATACGGCATCGGATAAGTCTTCCAGGTGCTCATGTTCCAGCGCACCTTGTAGCAGCTCTTCGGTGACGACTAACTCAGCACCTGCCGCAGACATCGGTGTGGTAGGTGTAAACGGGGCCACGGGGATCGGCGCTGGGCGCACGCTGCGTCGCCAGGAGAAAAACAGTAAGAAGAAGAGACTTAACGAGCCGAAAGCCCAGAATAACCCTGCATCGCCCATGGCGGTCATCACTGGCGAGATCATTAGCGGGCTGATGGTGGCGCCAATCGAGTTAATCAACAACAAGCCTTGGCTCATCCGCACCAGCGCTCCCGCCGGAGCGCGGTCGGCAGCGTGGCTAACAGCGACGGGGTAAAGCGCAAACACACCGCCACCCAGTAAGAACAGCAGCACTGCCAGTAGCGGCGTAGAAAGGGGTAGCCAGAGCATCGCCGCCGAGATCATTACACAGAAACCACTGATACCCATCAGCACCATCTGACGATCGTGGCGGTCCGACCAGCGGCCAATCGGATACTGCAGCAGCATGGCACCCATAATCACCACGGCCATCATCTGCCCTACCTGGCTCACGCTCATGCCATTGCGCTGTAAATAGAGCGGCAGGAGCGTATAAGCAGCCGCCACCACCATGCCCGAACCCAAGCTGCCCATTACGCCCGTGGGGGTGAGTGTAATCAAGCGATGAGGGGGGAGCGGTTCAGCATGTTCGATAATCGGCGATACGCGAGGAATCATTGCCATCGGCAGCACAGAGAGCGACGCTAGCAGACCAATCACCATAAAGGGAGCAGTTACGCTCATGGCATTAGTCACGCCAAGCAGCAATTGCCCCAGCACTCCGGCGCCGTAAAGCGAAATCATATATAGCGCCAGCAGGCGGCCACGTACCTTTTGATCGCCTGCCGTCAGCAGCCAGCTCTCAATCACCAGATAAACGCCCACCGTGGCCCAGCCACCGATCAAGCGCAGTACAAACCAGGCCCAGGGATCAAAGAACAAACCTTGCAGCAGCACCGTCACGGCAACTAACGAAGCAAAACTGCCGTAAGCACGGATGTGGCCAATGCGCAGCAGCAGGCGATCATTCACCAACGCGCCCAACGCCAGGCCGATAAAGTAAGCCGACGAGACGATACCGATGACCGTCGCTGACTCACCGGCGGCATCTAAGCGCACAGTAATTAAGGTGGCAAGAAAACCGTTGCCGATCCCGAGAATGAATAGCCCTAAAAGGGGCGCCAGCGCCATGGCTAGCAGTTGCCGCGACATGAAAACCTCAACTTGACTAAAAGTGGTGAAAACAGGAGCGAAAAACAGCAGTGAAACACACGATTAAGCGTCTTCACAGGGCCCGTTATCTCACCTGGCACACCGGATCAGGCTAAGATATTGGCGCGCAATTATTGCCCTCAAGTGGGCAAAGTCAATGCTTTTCTAACGTAGCCGTTATTCACGTTAGCGTTTTGTGTAGAATAACCGTGTCTGATCCAGGAAATTCAACTGCAAAGGTATTCTTTTGTGCCCACCAGCGAAAGGTCTGTTCACTAAAAAAGCTGATATGCGTTGGGTCACTAATATAGTGCCAGCGGGTAAAGGCGTTATGGGATGACACTCGTTTGGTCATCAGGCCAAGATAGCCACCAGGCACAAGCTGCGCCGATAATTGAGCCAGCACCTGGCCGGGCTGCGACAAGTGCTCAATCACTTCCGTGGCAGTGATAAAATCGTAGGCCTGGGAAAGTACTGAAGGGTCGCGGGCATAAAAAGGGTCGTAAATGGCCACCGGATAGCCCTGCTCTGCGAACATAATCGACAGCGTCGGCCCTGGCCCAGAACCAAAATCCAGCCCACGACTTCCAGGTGTTAACTTCGCCAGCAATGGGGTAAATAAACGCCCTAAAAAGCGTCGGTATCCCGTATCATGCGGCGAGTTTTGATGCTTATCGTATTCGGCCTTTTCAGCAACGGCGCTCAAGTGATGCTCTGGGGGCACAAATACCAGCTTGCACGTGGCACACTGGTAGTAGTCACGACGGCGATCCTGGTGGTAAAGCGCAGTGGTGGATTCCGCACATAGCGGACAGCGGCGCATCATCGTATTCTCTGACTTAACGTTATGTATTAAGGAAAGTGGCATGCTATCAGGTTTGGATCATCTTGTTGTTACTGTGACCGACATGAGTCGCGCAGTGGATTTTTACTCACGTGTTTTAGGCTTAGATGTACGTTATCGCGATGCCCAGCGGGTCGATTTAATGCTCGGTGATACAGCGTTGCGCTTACATCAAACGGATACCGATATTGCCCCCATCTCAGCTACGCCTACCCCTGGCAGCCTGGATTTATGCCTGCGCTGCCTGCTACCGCTAGACGAGTTCAAGCAGCATTTAGACGCGCTGGGTGTAGACGTCGAGCTAGGACCGGTTGCCCGTCAAGGGGCTAATGGACCGATTGAGTCGCTTTACCTGCGCGACCCGGATGGCAACCTGTTAGAAATCTGCCGGCCTGCGGCGCGTTAATAGCGTCTGCCTTGCTGAGATTGAAAGCGCCACTCAAGCTGACAGATCTAGTTCGGCGATGTTAGTCCGGCAACTAATTCCAGAAATGCAGTCCAGCAATGAAAGCATTACTGAAAGGAAACGTTATGCGAGATAACACCAATGATGCGCCAATTCAAGGCCAAGTAGTCAGCGAAGAGCTTAACCAGAAACCCGACACAACGATGGCCATGATTATTTATGCGCTGTATCTGGCAAGCTTTTTGGTAGGTTTTACATCGTTTATTGGTGTCGTTATGGCGTATGTCTATAAAGGCAAAGGCCCAGCTTGGCTGGATGAACACTACCGCTATCAAATTCGCACGTTTTGGATGGGCTTGGTGTACGGGATCGTTTTTTCGACACTAACACTGATACTGATCGGTTACCCGCTACTGCTAGCGCTAGCGGTGTGGTTCATCGTTCGCTGTGTTAAAGGGTTTAAAGGGCTGCAAGAGAAGCGCGCGCCCGATAACGTAGACACCTGGCTGTTTTAAGTATGAAGCAACACACAGATGAAACCAGAGGGTTCTTTTCCCAAGCCAATGCGATCAGTTGGTTATGGCGCGTGCTATCACGCTGGCCGCTCTCGAGACTTTGGCGTATCTCGTCATCGCTGGGACCACTGGTGTACCGCTTTAGCAAGCGCGAGCGAAAAGTAACCGATATTAATCTTAACGCTGTGTATCCCACGCTAAGCGTACAAGAGCGTAAACTATTGGCTCACGATAGCCTCCGCCACTCTACTGCCACGATGCTAGAGCTTGGTTACGCTTGGATGGCAGAACCTAATCAAGTGGAAGCCAGTATTTTAGCGGTTCATGGTCGCGAAAAACTTGATAACGCTCGCGCTGAAGGGCGTGGCGTGATTGTGCTCGCCCCTCACTTCGGTAACTGGGAGGTGCTCAACTTCTGGCTATCGAGCCATTTTCCGTTTACCGCCATGTACGAGCCGCCCAAAATCAAGGCGTTAGACCCAGTAATTCGTCATGGCCGTGAGCGTATGGGGGCGAGCTTAGTGCCCACTAACCCACGCGGGGTCGCGGCACTGCTCAAAGCGCTGAAGCGCAGTGAAGCAATTGGTATTTTGCCCGACCAGGAGCCCGATTGGGGCAGTGGCGCTTTCGCCCCTTTCTTTGGCCGCGACGCCTACACAGCCACCCTACTGCCGAAGCTGGTTGCTCGCACTCAGGCCCGGGTGGTGACAGGAGTCGCACTTCGTATACCTGGCAAGGGCTTTCAAATCCACTTTTTGGACGCCGATGAGCGCGTCTATAGCAACGATGATGTCGTCTCGGCCACTGGCGTTAATGCCTGCGTGGAAACAGCCATCGCCTTAGACCCCAAGCAGTATCAGTGGGAGTACAAGCGTTACCGTAAAGTCGTGCAAGAGCAGCAAAAACTGCCCGACTTCAACGATTATCGGCTTTATTAACCAGAGCTTACTAATGACGCAAAACGAACTATCGCGCGATGAAATCCGCCCACCGCAGATTGTCTACGCACTTTACTTGGCGGGGCTTGTGACGGCCAATATCACGCTACTGATTGGCGTTATTGTTGCCTATGTGTATCGCCGCGAAGCCGCACCGTGGCTGCAGCAGCACTACCGTTATATGATCCGTACCTTCTGGATCGGCACCCTGTATGCCTGCGTTGCCTTTTTGCTCAGCATTGTGATGGTTGGCCTACTAGTCTGGCCACTGCTCGCCGTCTGGCTGGGCGTGCGCAGCGTGCTGGGCTGGATTAATGTGCGTAAAGGCCAGCCACCTGCCCGCCCCGCTAGCTGGCTCTGGTAAGCCACCCTTTATTCACTGCTATGACGGGCGTAAACATCATCTAATCGCTCAATATCGTCTTCGCCTAAATAGCTACCTGACTGCACTTCAATCAGTTCAAGCGGAATTTTACCGCTGTTTTCCAATCGATGGAGAACGCCAATCGGAATATAGGTGGACTGGTTTTCGCTGACTAAAAAGCTGCGTTCCCCCACAGTGACCTGGGCGGTGCCACTCACCACTATCCAGTGTTCAGCGCGGTGGTGATGACGCTGCAGCGATAATCGCCCACCGGGCTTAACGGTAATGTGCTTTACCTGATAACGCTCGCCGTGATCCATCGCTTGGAAGCTACCCCAGGGGCGGTGCATAAGTGGCGCTGAGCGTGGTTCACTACGCTCCGCGATTGTAAGCGCGGCCACCAGTTGCTTAACCTGCTGCGCCTGATCGCGATGGGCCACCAGCACGCTGTCCGATGTCTCCACCACGATCATATCTTTTACCCCGAGCGTGGCCACCAAACGGTGTTCGGCGATCACTAACGAATCCTGCGTATCGGTCAGCCAGGTATCGCCTTTGGTACCGTTGCCCGCTGCATCCGTCTCTAAGGTTGCCCATAGCGCATCAAAGCTGCCGATATCGCTCCACTGGGCGGCTAGCGGCACCACCGCAGCATGCTCGCAGTGCTCCATCACGGCGTAATCAATAGAGTCGGCTGGGCAGCGGCTAAATGCCTCTTCACCCAGGCGCAGAAAATCCAAGTCGCGATGCGCACTGCTCACGGCCTCCTCGCAGGCTGCAAGCATTGCAGGCTGAAGTCGCTGTAGCTGTTCTAAATAGCTTGAAGCGCGCAGCAGAAACATGCCGCTATTCCATAAGAAATCGCCGCTTTCCACTAATTCAGCGGCGCGCTTGGCATCGGGTTTTTCAATAAACGCTGTCAGGTGGTGGCCGCCTTGCAGCGGAGCACCACAGGCAATATAGCCATAGCCGGTTTCAGGCTGGGTGGGCACCACCCCAAACGTGACTAAATAGCCTGCTTCAGCTAAAGGTTCGGCGAGCGACACGCTGTGCTGAAATGCGCCAACATCACCAATCACATGGTCTGCTGGCAGCACCAGCAGCAGCGGATCTTCCCCTCCTTGGCTTGCCAGCAATGCCGCACAGGCAATCGCAGGTGCAGTGTTCCGACCTTCAGGCTCTAGCACCAAAGTGGCGGTTTGATTCATTTCACGCAGCTGTTCAGCCATTAAAAAGCGGTGGCTATGGTGACCCATTAACATTGGCGCCGCGCTAGATAAGCCGGTTAAGCGGCTGAGCGTTTGCTGCAGCAAGCTTTGAGATGAGGTTAAACGTAAAAACTGTTTGGGCATCTGCTCGCGGGAGAGCGGCCAAAGCCGAGTGCCGCTGCCACCACTTAAAATGACGGGCTGAATCATGGTTCCATCCTTATGGTCGTCCTTGCTCGCCAAAATCAGCCTGCAGCCAGTGGCGCAGTTGGCTCATTCTTGGCGCACTTGAAGCCTGGTCAAACAGGGGCACGGTGCCAGACACAAATCCACGGGCCATAAACGGTGCCAATAACGCTGGGTCGCCGCTAATGATATGCACGGGCACCGCCAAGCTGGCATCGTCACCGGTAATCAACGGTGCTGCCTGGTGGTCACCAAGTATTATCATTAGCGTGTTGTCATCGACGACCCGCTCAGCCCAGCGGCCGGTTACCTTAACAGCGTAGTCCACCGACCAGGCATAGTGATCGCGAACACGTTCGATGTCTTGCCATAACACCTCAGGCGGGTCGCCCGCATTTGCCCAAGGGGCAAAGATGCGGCCATCTTCAATTAACGACCAATCTTCTATCACCGGCAAAATCGGCGTCCAGGGTGCGTGGCTGGAAATCAGTGCCAGCTGTGCAAACACTGGCGTATCACCTAGTAAATGGCGCTGAGTGTAATCAAAGGTAAATTGATCCGGCATGGTTACCCAGTTAAGTGATGGCCCGGCGTAATCGATATCCTTGGCCGCCGCGATTTGATCAAACCCGTAAGCCTCACCTTCCGGCCACGCCATCGTGATCGCGGGCATGACACTCAGCGTGCGCTGCCCCGTGGCACTAAAATCATCAATTAACGTTGAGTGTTCGCTGTTCAACATCAGCCGGTACCATAGCTGATTATCGATCCAGCGGCCGCTTAGCGCCGTCGCATGGGCAAGCCAGGATTGCCCGCCACGAATCGGCGCTTTTAACATACCAGACACCACATGGAGATCACGCTCCTCAAAGCGCTGCTGCATGTCGGCAAGGGTGGGCAGCAGCACATCCGCATAGCGCGGGGTGTCCAACGCTGAGATACCGTAGGACTCAACAAAGGTGAGCAGCACATTGCGCCCCTCAAGCCCAGGCAAGGCCTGCGCCTCAATAGGCGATGTTGCTAACTGTTCACTGAAGGCTAAGCGCGCAGCATGGGTATCGGTAATTTGCTGCCATTGAAAGCGAGTGGTGTTCACAATTGGCAAGCGGGCATTATCCACTACCCGCACGCCGTTAAGCTCAAGTGCCGCCAAGGTGGTAGCAAACACCAGCATCGCCAAGGCGACAGCTCCAGACAGGCGTTTCACTGAGTAGGCAACGGTCGGAAGCAGCAGGCGTAGCATGCCCGCTATCGTGGCTAATAGCATGACAACCATAGCTATTATTGCGCTAACGGCGATCAGTTGGCCTAAATTACCCTCAAGCAGATGGTAAATAGAACGCAGCAAGGGGATATCAAGGTAAAGGTTTAATGGCCGGGCGAAGGCCATATGAGTGGCCGCCGTCCCCACGTTTGCTAGTGTGGCCAGCACTACCCAGCCAACCAACACTGCCGCAAACCAAGCACGCAGGAGACCGCGTGGCAGAAGTAACATCAAGGGCGCAATAACGAGCGCTTCCCAAGCTAACCAAAAGCTGCCTATTTCACCGTAACGCCACCAAAGCGGCGCGATGAGTAAAAAATTCAGCACCAGTACCGTTAATAATAATCGACGCATTACATTCTCTTTTATGCCTTCGTTAGCTTAAAGTGTCACTGTTATGACTAGTCAGTGCTTGACCTGATGAGGGTTAACCTAAAGAGCAAGGAATAAAACTGCTGGAAATAGCAAGAATCATGTACTGTCATAATTGATCGTATAGTTATTGTGTAAAAATTTCACGCTTTGCTTGGCCTTGTAATCTCTGTTTAACAGGCCTTCACCCGAAAGGATCTCGCCCATGCGTTTCAACGGTGTCGCTAAATGGCATGCTGGTAGGTGGATGGTTTTACTTAGTTGTACGGTAGTCTCTGCCGCGTTTGCTGAAGACGACAAACATTTCAGTACGGTCATTGAGCGCGCGCAAGAACTTGCTGAAGCGCCTTATCAAGCCCCCGAAGAGTCGCTGCCTCACGCACTGCGTGAGATCAACTACGATACCTACCGGCAAATTCGCTTTAACCCCGAGCATGCCTACTGGCAAGAGGAGAGCCCCTTTAGCCTGCAGCTGTTTCATAGCGGCTTTATCTTTCAAACGCCGGTTGTTCTCCACGTTATTGAAAATGACACTGTTAATCCGCTGCCCTACTCAGCCGACGATTACTCTTACGATGGTGATGCCCAAGCTCTCAAAGAGCAGGACTTAACCGGCAGTGACCACGCAGGCTTTCGTCTGCATTACCCGCTAAACAACAATGATTACAACGACGAATTTGCGGTGTTTCTTGGCGCGAGCTATTTCCGTATCGTGGGACGCGACCAAGCCTACGGATTATCCACCCGCGGGCTAGCCATTGATACGGGCTCTGCTGAAGGAGAAGAATTCCCGTCGTTCCGCGAATTCTGGCTCTACAAACCCAGTTCAGACGCCGAACAATTTGAGCTGCTGGCGTTAATGGACAGCCCCTCCCTCAGCGGTGCCTACCGATTTATTATCCAGCCTGGTGAAGACACCCAGGTAGAAGTGGAAGCCGAGCTATTTGCTCGGGAAGATGTTGCTAAGCTTGGCGTAGCGCCCCTGACCAGCATGTTTACCTATGGCGACACCAGCCGCGAGCGGCCAGATGATTTTCGCCCACAGGTTCATGACTCCGACGGGCTATTAATACACACCGGTAGCAACGAGTGGATATGGCGCCCGCTAAGCAACCCCGAAAATGTGCATACCTCCGCCTTTGTAGACGAGTCGCCCCAAGGGTTTGGCTTAATGCAGCGAGAACGGGACTTTACCCGCTATCTTGATGCAGAAGCCCACTACCATCGCCGCCCCAGTCAGTGGGTCGTACCCATCGATGAATGGGGGCCTGGTCATGTAGAGCTTGTGGAAATCCCGACCCCCGATGAAACCCATGACAACATCGTGGCTTATTGGGTCGCGGACGATACGCTCAACGCTGGTGAGTCTCGCCGTTTGCATTACCTTACTCATACCCTTAATGGCCAGCCAGAGGCACATACGCTTGGCCGCGCCATTCGCACCCGCCATGGCAGTGCCGCAGGGCCAGGGCAAACAGATTCAGCGGTAGGTGAGCAGCGTCAATTTATTGTCGATTTTCAAGGCGGTGTCCTTGAGGATTTAGCGGCCGACCAACCCGTGGAACTGGATATTTCCATTCAAGATGGTGATGTATTACTCCCCCAGGTAACGGCGCTGCCCGACAACGCTTGGCGCGCCAGCTTTCGCCTACCACCAAGCGACACCCCTGCTGATGTTAGCTTACGGCTGACCTTAAATGGCGAGCCGGTCAGCGAAACGTGGAATTACGTGTGGTATCCAGATGCCTAATACAGGCGCCATAACGCTTCCGATTCCCTGGTTTAGGACGCACCGGACTTTTCTTGTCAAGGAGTCCAGTTAATGCGCCGCCTCTATTTTCAGCGTCTGCGCAGCGCGGGGGGGCTTGCCCGCTCACTGTTTATTTATTGGCGGCCAGGGCGTCAGCGCGGTCTGCAACGTCTGTATCGGCCGTTTATCCAGCCTGGTACTGTTGCTTTTGATATAGGCGCACACCTGGGTGACCGCAGTGCCGCCTTTCATGCCTTGGGCGCAAGAGTGGTCGCCCTTGAACCCCAGCCCGATCTGGCCAAGTGGTTTAAGCGCTTAGTCAACCAACCTACCATCACGCTGCTGCCACTGGCGGCTGGCCCCTCAGCAGGTTTTGCTGAGATTGCAATCAGCCCCAGCAATCCGACGCTTTCAACTCTGGCCACCGAGTGGCGCGAACAGATTGGCGAGCGCAATGCGGGCTTTAGTCAGGTACGTTGGGAGCAGCTACTGAAGGTTCCTGTTACCACGCTAGATGCACTGATTGAAGAGTATGGCGAGCCTAGTTTTATCAAAATAGATGTTGAAGGCTTTGAGGCTGAGGTGCTGGCAGGACTAAGCAGCCCCGTCGCGGCGCTTTCGGTGGAGTTTGTATCGGGTGCACTAGAGGTTAATCAGGCCTGTGTAGAACACTTAAGCCGCCTTGGCGAGTACCGCTATAATGTGGTGGCAGGCGAACAACGCCATTTCCGCTGGAAAGAGTGGCAAGCCCCCCAAGCCATTACCGAATGGCTCGCTACCGGCGCCAAAGAGCTTCCCTCGGGTGATCTTTACGCCTGCCGCGCCGATCACCCCTTGGTTAAGAATTTAATTCCCAATAATGTTGAATAGTTAAAGGCCTGTCACTCCATGACTCACCACTGGCAAACGCTTACCGCTCCACAGCTTGCTGACTTCGCCCAGCGTGACCCGGTGGCCGTGCTGGTGCTTGGCGCTGTTGAACAGCATGGCACGCATCTTCCCTTAGCCACTGATCTGACCATTGGCGAAGGCTTGCAGGCGGCTATGTTGGAGCAGCTTGATCCTTCCCTTGATGTCATCTGCCTGCCGCCAATTGCCGTGGGGGCCAGCGATGAGCACGCAAGCTTCCCCGGCACGCTTAGCCTGCCTGCTTCGCTTTCGATTGCCACCCTAGAAGCCTATGGCGATAGTCTTGCCCGCGTGGGTATTCGCCGCTTGGTATTGTTGAACAGCCACGGCGGCAATAAAGCGGTGATGGACCTGGCAGGATTAACGCTGCGAAGGCGGCATGGTATGCGCGTGGTTAAAGCGACCTACACACGGCTGCCGGCATTGGAAGGTGCGATTGTTGCTGATGAGCTGCGTTACGGCTTACACGGGGGGCTGCTCGAAACCGCGATGATGCGCTATTTGGCACCTTCGCTTGTGCAGCTCGAAAGCTATCAGGCCACACCGCCTGCTGCACCTGAGGGCGATGCCTTAGTGAGTGCCGAAGGTGCCGCCGCCTTTGCCTGGTTAGCAGAAGACTTGAGCACCCACGGCGTGGCTGGCGACGCCACCCACGCTAGCGCTGAATTAGGCGAGCAGTTGGTGAAGCACTATGCTCGTCAGTTAGCGGCAGTGGTGACGGAAACCGCCCACCTACCACCGCTAACCAACTAAACTCGCTTCACAAGAGGGAGGCAGCTTTAGCTCGCGTCCGTTTTGCGCTTAACGCTGGCCACTGAGCACATCTTCCAACAGATGCCCGCCGCGAGTGGCTTTGGCATTTAGATAGCGCTGATTCTGGTCGGTCACACTGCCATACAGCGCTTGCCGAGATACCACCTCAATACCGCCTTGACGTAGCGCCTCCATCTTTAATGGGTTATTGGTCAGCAGTTGCACCTGATCGATCTTGAGCGCGTTGAGCATATCCACCGCCACCGCATACTGGCGCTCGTCGTCACCAAAGCCAAGTACTTGATCCGCATCAACGGTATCCAAACCACCATCTTGCAAGGTATAGGCACGCAGCTTATTGGCTAAGCCGATACCGCGCCCTTCCTGGGCTAAATAGAGCAACACGCCACCGCCCATGGACTGAATATCCGCCACCGCATTGCGTAACTGCTCGCCGCAGTCGCAGCGCAGGCTGCCAAACAGGTCGCCGGTCAAGCAAGCAGAGTGCATTCGCAGTGGCACCGCACTGTCCCAGCTTTCTTGCTGGCCAATCACCACGGCGACATGCTCGCGCAGCCCGTCAGGTTCGCGGAACAGCACAAAGCGGCTGTCTGCAGCGTCTTCCAAGGGAATGTGCGCTTCGCTCACCCGCTTGAGCATACCCTGTGCACCAGCTAGGCACTGCTCTGCATCCTTGGCGTCCACTTCCAGCAGCCGCCCTTCCGCTAACTGCTGCTCAATGCCCGCTAGCGCTTTATCGCTGACAAAGGCACACAGCGCAGCGGGAATTAGCAGAGCGCGACGCATAAGCGTAACGGCACCCAACTCGGCTAGCCCAGCAGGCTGTAAGTCACTAAGTAACTTATTAGCGGGGGGCGGAAGGGACTCAGCAGTGGCTAAACCGTGCAGTTCGCTGGTGCTAATACGCGTCGCTAACGGCAGGCTTGCCGCGTCATCTTTAATCATCGTTCCCATGGCCGCTAAGCGGTGCCGGGTAAGAATTAATGACGGCCTAGCACCTGCCGTTTGGGCAAGCATTTCGACTGATTCACTGCCTTCCAGTGCTTGTACTAGCAAACGCTGGCCATCCGCATTGATCACCACTGGCAAACCGCGGCGGATATCGAAAATAGCTCGTTCAATCTGGTACATATAGGCCTCCTGGCTTCCTGGCGTGGGGGACGTTATGCGCTTGCGCTGAATTGGTCTGGCCCGCATGATAAAGCGGATTTTTAAGCGCGGAGGCGTCATGCCCGACTCCAACGGCAACACTAGTGTTATCGATAAAGAGAGTGGTATTACCCAAGCGGATGCCTGGCAATGGCTGCTGGCCATTCGCCACCAACGCAGTTGCGCCGTGGCAATTGAGCTGCTGCCCAACGGCAAGTGGCAAACGGCCGAGACGGTGACCGCTGAAACGCGCGAACTTTTGGCCTGCCTGACACCGCTGGCCAGCCAACCTCAATGGGTTGTCGCTCAGTTGGGACAGAGTCTTGACGGCCGCATTGCGACGGAGTGCGGCCACTCCCACTACATCAACGGTCATGAAAGTTTGGTGCACCTGCATCGACTGCGAGCCCTGGCCGACGCCGTAGTAGTCGGTGCTGGCACCGCTAGTGCAGACAACCCCCAGCTCACGGTGCGCCACGTAAGCGGTACTAACCCAGCCCGGGTAGTGCTTGACCCAAGGGGACGTATTCCAAACGAATTGGCACTGCTGTGTTCGGACACCGCCCCAACGCTGCACATTGTAGGGCCGAATGTGGCGCTGGCGGCGGCTCATGCCCATGTTCAGCGCTGTGTACTGCCGTTGAATGCCAACGGTCAGTTCAGCCCTGCCGATGTTATCTCCCTGTTGGCGAAAAAAGGCTTGCCTCGTGTGCTGGTTGAAGGTGGCGGCATCACGGTCTCTCAATTCATCGAAGCCAACACTGTCGACAGGCTGCACCTGCTGGTGGCGCCACTGCTGATCGGCTCTGGCAGGCCGGGGCTTCAAATGCCCCCTATTACGACCCTTGAGAGTGCGTTGCGCCCGCCCACGCGCAACTTCCGCTGCGGCGACGACACCCTGTTTGACATGCTGCTGAGGAACGCTGCCACCTGATGGCTGAGCGTTCTCGCGACGGCTTAATGCCACCCAGATGCCCGGCAGACTCGCTAGAAACACCAGTACACCATAGGCCAGCGACACCGCCACACCCTGGGCGGGCGGTAAGCCAACCAACGCCCATACGCCCGCGGCGACCCCTTCACGAAGGCCCCAACCCGCCACCGAAAAAGGAATCAGCATGGCCAGCAGCAGTACCGGGGTTAATGCGAGCACCTGTAGCGCTGGCAACTCAACCCCAATAGCCCTTGCCGCGCACACCATCACCAAGCCATAACTAACCACAATGACCAGTGACGAAAGCAACTGCCGTGGCCACACGCCGCGCTGCAGCAGGCCACGCTTTACGTCTCTGGCTAAGGCTTGGCACCAGTTCGGCAGTTGCCCAAGCCAAGTGCCAAAACGTTGGCGCAACAGCAGCCCACTAACGATTACGAGAATGAACCCTACCGCAACACTCAAGCCAACCGCGGTCACCAGCCCCACCCCCAAGGCGCTATGCCAGAGCGGCGAAAGTAGCAGCGCCGTTAATGTTAGCAATCCCACGGCAACCTGCCCCGAGGCACGCTCAATAATCACCGCGCGCCAAGCGCGACCACGGGACTGAGCCTGAGTAGCATGCCGATGCGCCCGGCCTGCATCGCCTAGTACGCCACCGGGCAGTAGCTGATTGACCAGTAGCGCCAGGTAATACTCACGCAGGGCGTAAGCAAAGCGCAGCGGTACATCGATAAGCCCAGCCGTGAACTGCCAACGCCAGGCACAGAGCATAATTTGTAACGTACTAATGGCGAATGCCAAGGCCACCCAGGCAGCAGACAACCGCTGAACTTCAGCCATTATCTCCTGAGGCTCCACCCATAGCGCCACCGCCGCTAATAAGGCAGTGCTAACCATACTGCGGCGAAGCCACGGCCTGTTTAAGCGAGTACGCCAACGCTCAACAGGCCCCATAGGCTTACGCCTCTTTCCTAGGAGAGCTAAAGAGGGGTACCGCAAATAGGTCACGGTGACCCACCCAAACACCCAATTCGCCTTTTGCGACTGATTGCTGGCGCTGTTGTAACCAAGTGGCAATACGCGCAGCGGCGTCAGGGGCTTGCTCTGTTGCAGCTTCTGCCCAGCCTTCCAACAGTGTCATCATTAATGGCTGTTGGTCACGGTTACCTGCAGCGAGTTGCCAGGGAGTGACGGCTTGCTCGACGCGATAATTGGCCTTCTCCAAAGCCTCAACCAAGGCATCGTGAGCCTGACCACCCAATGCATCGCCCAACCCTTTATCGCGCTGCTGGTGAGCAATGAACATGGCAAGTAGCCAGTGATCTTCGTCATCTAGCACCGGTTCGCCTTGTGGATCGATAAAGTGCCACCCGTCAGTCACACTTAACGCTATTAACAGCCCCTGGTGCTGCTCACAGCAGCGCTTCACTAATACGTCAATCCACTGCTGTGAGACCAAATCCAACAGTGCTGACGCGGTGACTAAATCAACACCGTCTAACGGTATTTTTTCAAGCGCTTCAAGGGAACCACAGTGTGTCTCAACCCTCACCGGCTGGCCTTGGGCATCGCGTAAATTACCCACTCTCTGCTGGGCTTGTTCCAGCAAAATAGTGTCATGATCAATTAGCTTCCAGCGCTGAGGACCGCCCAGGCGCGGAGCAAGAAAACGCATATTGCTGCCCCGCCCGCAGCCTAAATCGGCCACT
Source organism: Halomonas sp. NPDC076908 (assembly GCF_050269715.1). Classification (NCBI taxonomy): domain Bacteria; kingdom Pseudomonadati; phylum Pseudomonadota; class Gammaproteobacteria; order Oceanospirillales; family Halomonadaceae; genus Halomonas; species Halomonas sp. NPDC076908. The sequence goes on from NZ_JBNNIW010000002.1 coordinate 166,522, forward strand.
CGAGGTGTTTGGGTACGTGCGTTCAACCACTCATAAGCTAACTGAGCAATAGGCTGGCTTCGCGAGGCGAAATCAGCCTCTTCACGCAGCGTCAGCCAATCCGCAGCAAACTGGCTACCAGCACGCAGGGCTGAGTTAGGCTGGGCTGAGTTAGACTTGGTTAAGTTAGACTGGGCTGTTAATGCCTCAGCAAATGCAGCGCCCGCTGCCTGCCAGTCGTTTAGTTCATCGCGGGCTTTAGCAGCCCCTTGGCGCAGCTGGTGGCGTAATTCAGCGTCATGGCAGAAGCGACTCAAGGCATCCTGCAGCGCCTCGCTATCGCCGGGTTCAACGCTTAACCCGGCACCAGCAGGCAAGGTATCGCGCAATGCACCGCCGGTAGTGGTAATCACCGGCAGGCCGTGGGCCAGGGCTTCGGTGATGACCATGCCGTAGCCTTCATACCAGGAAGGTAGTACCAGCGCATGGGCGTGCCGGTAGGCCGATTCAAGCGTTTCGCTATCGCACTCGCCGTGTAGATAAACACGGGTTTGCAAGTCATGTTGCTCAATCAACTGCGCTACCCGCTGTGTAAACTCAGGGTCACGCGCGGCGCCATAGCAGTCACACTGCCAATGCTCCCCTGCTACACCCGCTAGCGCCTTAACCAGAACGTCCTGGCCTTTGCGCGGCGTTAGCGTTGCCACGCAGAGTAAGCGCAGCGCCTCTCCAGCTTCAGCCGCAGGACTCATTGGCGCTTGGGCCACGCCCGGCTCAACCACGGTAACATTAGCGCTGAGGGGTAAACCGTAATGGGCAGCCAGCTCCGGTAAGCGCCGGGCGGTAAAGTGACTGGTGACAATAATGCGCGCTGCAGAGGCAAGTGCGCTGAGCTCGCTACGGTGAAAGCGCTGCTGATCGACAGCATCCAGGCCTAGCTCGTCGCCTAGGGGGTGATGTAGCAATGCCGTTATTTGCAGACGCTGCGCATGCTGAGCGACAACTGCTGGCAGCGCTCCCATGGCAAGGCCATCGATGACTACCGCGGCACCTTCCGGTAACGCTTCTAGCGCTTGTGAAAGCGCCGCTGCCGCCTCGGCATCCGCATCGGGAAACCGACCGGCAAGGCCTATCACATCAATATCCCAGCCCTGGTCACGCAAGGCCGAGACAATGTGCGCATCATAGAGATAGCCGCCGGTGCGCTGTGCAGGGTCACCGGCAACCATTAAGGTGAACCGCTGACTCATAGCGCGCCTTCGTAGCTGGCCCAGGCCACATGGGATTCGTGCAGTTTGATCTCCATATGGGTAATACCCTTGGCGGTAGTGCCCATTTTTCCTTCACCAATAGCGTTGGCAAGCTGGTCGAAAATCACCTTGGCCATAAACTCAGTGGTAGTATTTTTGCCCTTAAACTCAGGCACTTCATCCAGGTTGCTGAAGTTATAGCCTGACAGCACCGCCTTGACCGTTTCACTGGCCAAGCCGATATCGATCACCAGACCATCTTCATCCAGTTCTGGACGCTGGAAGACAACATCGACCACGTAGGTCGCCCCGTGGGTGCGCTGGGCAGGACCGAAAATTTCGCCCTTAAAACTATGGGCAATCATAAAGTGGTCACGGACACATAAACGGTACATACAAACTCCTAAACAGTGATAAGTGAAACGGATAGTGTGAAATAGGTAAGCGCGTTATGAGGGATCATGTAGGCAGTAACGCAGGCGGTGACAAAGCGCCGTGCTCTCAGGGCCAAATAGTTTCGGGGCAAGTGTGGTCAACTGTGCGAAGTCACTTTCATCGCTGATCAGCGCATCCAATCGCTCATCTGCCAATAGACTCAGCGCTAACGCTAAGCGGCGTTGATAATCCCAACGGGGGCGCAATTTGGGCGGCAGCTGGCCGACTTGACTGGCTTTTAGCGTGAGCCGTTGGGAGTGAAAAGCGCCTCCCAACGGAATCGACACATTGCCTTCGCCAAACCAGCTCATCTCGATAATGCGACCTTCACTGCCGACGACTTCAAGCGCTTGGCGTAGCCCTTCAGGATGGCCGCTGGCATGAATCACGCAGTCTTGGTCTTGAGGCGCGTGCTCGGAAGTGCAAAATGCGATGCCTAGTTGCTCGGCAAGCTGGCGACGTTCAGGGTTAATATCGACTAAATGCACGTCAACGCCGGGTATCTGAGCACACAGATACGCGACTAGCGTGCCGACAACTCCCGCACCAATCACACAGATCCGCTCACCCAGCATGGGCTCGGCGTCCCATACACCGTTAATCGCCGTTTCCATATTAGCAGCCAAAACAGCACGCTTGGCGGGCACGTTAGCGGGCACTTCAAGCACCGCCGTGGCAGGCACGACGTAGTAATCTTGGTGGGGAAAGAGACAAAAAACGGTTTTATGCAGCAGGTTATCAGGCCCGTATTCGACCTGCCCCACGCTGCAGTAACCATATTTAACCGGGGCAGGAAACTCGCCCGCTTGAAAGGGTGCCTGCATGCGTGAAAACTCGCTTTCAGGCACGCGACCGTTGAACACCAACGATTCGGTGCCACGGCTAATACCGCTGTACAAAGTGCGTACTAGCACTTCATCCTGCGCAGGATGAGCGAGTGTTTCACGCCGTAGCTCGCCTTCTGCCGGGTTAGTTACCCAAAAAGCAGTGGCGCAGAGCTTGTAGCCGTCCGAATTGCTTTTTCCAACTTGGCTTTCACCAACCTGGCTTTCACCAATCGGGTTCCTACCAACATCGTCAGGCGCCATCATGGCTATTCCTTTTCATTATGAGCTCACGCGCAGTGGGCTCTTTTTCATTCCGTTGAACATGGCGAAGTACCCTGGCACCGCCTATCAAGCAGGCATCGCGCGACAAACGTCTTAACACGGTTCCAATCGGAGTTGTCACATGCAGGACGGTTTGCACTTGGTCTCACCTTCTTCAGAGTAGCGTCTGAAAAGAAAATATTCGATTACCTATTTTAAACACTTGATACTGAGCGCTGTCTTTTCACTGTCATGTGGACAACCCTACCTTCTTCTACAAGAATGGTACATATAAAAATAGTTGCATCATTTATCTTAACTGCGGTCAGCGACACCGCTACGTGAGTCACCATGCCGCACTTTTTGAATATTTCGTCTTACTCCATACCGAAGCGGCTTTATAGCGTAGGTGAGCTACTCCTAGGCGGCTTGCTATTAGCCTTAATCGGCAATGTACTGCCTCAACTGATGGCTACTTCTGTCAACTGGTGGGTGACGGGGTTGTCCTATGTATTTATTGCAACGCTGGTGCTTATTTACTGGCCCTATGGCCCCCTGGGATGGGCAAACCGCGTCACCCTAACGCGTGCGGTGCTGGTCGCGCTACTGACAGGCGCGCTGGTTGCCAATGCCTTTGTAGCGGCCATTTGGCAGTGGCTATCTATCGCCGTTATTGCGCTTATGCTGGACGGTGTCGATGGCTGGATAGCAAGACGGACGAAAAGCCACTCGCTGTTCGGCGCTCGCTTTGATATGGAGCTGGATGCGTTGCTGATTTTGCTGCTGTGCGTGGGATTATGGCGGCTAGAATCCTTGGGCCTGTGGGTAGTGTTGATTGGGGGGATGCGCTACCTATTTGTGGCCGCCAGTTGGCAGTTCACGTGGCTCTCCCAGCCGTTGTTTGAAAGCTTCCGGCGCAAAGCGGTGTGTGTCTGGCAGGTGGTGGCGCTGCTGTTAGCGTTAACGCCGCTCACCTCCCACCTTTTTGCCACCCTGCTGGCCGTTAGTGCGTTGATCTCGTTAACCTATTCGTTTGGGTTCGACGTGTGGTGGTTATATCGCAAGCGCCAGCATTAGGCTGGCGCACTTTCACCTCTAGCTATCACAATCCCTACCTCCACCTACCTCTCACAATCACTTTATTGCCCATTCATAAGCAGTACTTGCCATGGATTTTCTTAAAAACGATATAGATATCATAAAATGTAATTATGGAATAAAAGATATATTTAATATTCTTTTTGTGAATATCAAATATTTTCAAGGAATCGATACCGCTCGCTATGAATATTCAGCAACTGCGCATCGTACGCGAGACAGTGCGTCAGCACTTTAGTCTTACTGAGGCCTCTAACGCGCTTTACACCTCTCAATCGGGAGCAAGTAAGCACATTCGCGATTTGGAAGAAGAGCTTGGCGTAGAGCTATTTGAACGGCGAGGCAAACGCATTCTGGGCCTAACTGTGGCAGGCAGCACACTGATCGACTGCATCGAGCGTATTTTGTTGGATGTCGAAAATCTTAAGCGTTCTGCGCATCAGTTGACCCATGAAGATCAAGGCAGTTTAGCGATTGCCACTACCCATACCCAGGCACGCTATGCCCTACCGCCGATTATTGCGAGCTTTAAGCAGGCTTTTCCCAAGGTTCATTTAGAGCTTCATCAGTGCAGCCCTGAAGAAATTGTCTCAATGCTGAAAGCAGGCAAAGTGGATATCGGCATTGCCACCGAAGCGCTGAATGAAGAGGGGCAGCTATTTGCCTGCTTCCCTTTTTACCACTGGTACCACGGCGTGGTGGTTCCAGAGGAGCATCCACTGAATGATGGTTCACCACTGTCGCTGGAGCGCATCACTCAGCACCCTATCGTGACTTATCACGAAGGGTTCACCGGCCGTGCTCGCATCGACACAGCGTTTTCTGCTGCCGATGTCTACCCCGATATAGTGCTTACCGCCCTTGATGCGGATGTCATCAAAACCTATGTCGAGCTGGGCATGGGCGTTGGCTTGATCGCCTCAATGGCTTATCACGAGCAGCGTGACCAAGGGCTTAAGCTACTAGATGCCAGCAGCCTATTTCCCCGCAACACCACTTATCTTGCGCTACGACGCGGTCACTTTCTGCGTGGCTATGCCTACCAGTTTTTAAAACTTTGCCGTGAAAACCTGGATGAAGACACCGTTCAGCGTGTGTTAGCAGGTCGCCCAGACTAGCGTCTTACCAAGTCCCCTTCTTGCTAACCTCTTTTTGCTAATTTCTTTTTCTCAGTTTTTTTCGATTTATCCAATACATAGCTGACGGGCAGGTGGCCTTCACCTGTCCGTTATTGTTCTGTTTGGCAGGAAAACACTAATCATAAAAAGATATAAGCAATCCGTTTTTTATTCGTTAATTAGAATAAAAACAGTCATTAGGCTGTGTCCATCTACCCAACAAGCGATTATTTGACTGGAGCAGCCCCTATGCAAACTATTCACTCTTCCAATACTTGGCAGCTTTCCAAACTCACCGCCGCCATTCTTCTCGGCGGTGCCTTACTCACTGGTGCGCTTACACTTAGCACACCCGCGCAAGCTCAAAGCGATCGCGTTGAGTTACTCAACGTCTCTTACGACCCCACCCGTGAGTTCTATCGCGAGTACAACGATTTATTCAATACGTATTGGCAAGCCGAGCACGACCAGACTGTCACGGTTCGCCAATCCCACGGCGGCTCAGGCTCACAAGGCCGTGCCATTATTGATGGTATTGATGCAGATGTTGCCACGCTTGCGCTAGCTTACGATATAGACGCCCTTCATGACCGCGCAGACCTGATTCCTCAGGATTGGCAATCCCGTCTACCTAACAACAGTTCTCCCTACACCTCTACCATTGTGTTGCTAGTACGTGATGGCAATCCAAAGAACATTCAAGATTGGGATGATTTAGCGCGTGAAGACGTTGAAGTCATTACCCCTAATCCGAAAACCTCAGGCGGTGCACGCTGGAACTTCCTGGCGCTATGGGGTTATGGATTAGAGCAGTTCGATGGTGATGAAGAACAGACTTATGAGTTCGTTCGCCAAGTTTACGAAAACGTTCCCGTACTGGATCCAGGTGCCCGTGGCGCGACTAACACCTTCGTACAACGTCGTTTGGGTGACGTTTTCATCGCATGGGAAAACGAGGCCATTCTATCTGTAGAGCAGTTGGGCGCAGGTGATTACGAAATTATCGTGCCATCGTTAAGTATTTTGGCAGAACCACCTGTCACCATCATTGATACCAATGTGGACCGAAAGGGCACGCGAGAAGTCGCTGAGGCCTATTTGGAACATCTCTATTCTGATGAAGCGCAGCACTTAGCGGCTAAACATTATTATCGCCCTAGCAATCAGGAAATTTTGGCCGAGTACAGCGAAGAATTCCCAGGGTTAGACCTTTTCACGATTGATGACGTCTTTGGTGGCTGGCAAGAAGCCCAACCACGCTTCTTTAACGATGGCGGTGTCTTCGACGACATTCTTGAAGCGATCAACACCCAGTAATCGAGTTTGACCAACCTGCCAGGGGGTTTACGCCTCCTGGCATTTTAGTGGGAAGCCTATATGTCGATCACCTTAGTCAAACGCCGGGTCATTCCCGGGTTCGGTCTTACCATGGGGTTCACCCTGCTTTACATGGGCCTGGTGTTTCTGATCCCCGTGGGTGCCTTTTTGCTTTACACCACCACCATGAGCTGGGAGACGTTTTGGAATGCAATTAGCCAGCGGCAGGTGGTGGCCTCCTACAAGCTATCGTTTGGTGGTTCGTTAATTGCAGCAACGATCAATCTGGTCTTTGGCGCATTGGTTGCCTGGGTACTGGTTCGCTACCGGTTTCCAGGTAAGCGCTTTGTGGATGCGCTGGTGGATCTACCCTTTGCCCTCCCCACCGCAGTAGCCGGTATCGCACTAGTGACGCTATACGCCAGCACCGGTTGGGTGGGCCAGTACCTAGATATTTTTGGTATACGCGTTGCCTATACACAACTGGGTGCCGTCATTGCCCTAACCTATATCGGGCTACCCTTCGTTGTGCGCACCGTGCAGCCAGTATTGGAAGACTTAGAAGCGGAGCTGGAAGAAGCATCGGCAAGCCTTGGGGCGGATCGGCTTACCACTATTCGCCGCGTTATCTTTCCAGCCCTTTTCCCAGCGCTGCTAACCGGTTACGCACTGGCGTTTGCCCGTGCACTAGGTGAATACGGTTCGGTGGTGTTTATCTCCGGCAACATGCCGTTTCGTACCGAAATTACGCCGCTGTTGATCGTCTCTAAAGCAGAACAGTACGACTACCACGGGGCAGCTGCGATTGGCACCGTAATGCTGGTGGCAGCATTTTTAATGCTGTTAATCATTAACGGACTGCAGTGGTGGGCCAGCCGCCGCCATGGATAACAGGAGAGTACCGTGACAACGCCATTAACGGTTATTGATACCAATGACACCATTGCCAAGCGCTGGCGACGCGCCACCGAAGAGCCCGCTTGGATTCGCATCACTTTAATCACCATTGCCTTAACGTTTTTAACGCTCTTTTTAGTGCTTCCCCTGACGGTGGTGCTTTACGGCGCTTTTGAACGCGGCATCGGGGTTTGGTATGCGGCAGTAAGTGATCCTGATGCGCTATCTGCCATTCGCTTAACGTTACTTATCGTGGCGATTGTAGTGCCGCTTAATACGCTCTTTGGGGTGGCGGCAGCGTGGTCTATCGCCAAATTTGAGTTCCGCGGCAAATCAATTTTGATCTCACTGATCGATATGCCGTTTGCTATCTCACCTGTGGTGGTGGGCTTAATTTTCGTGATTTTGTTCGGTTCACAAGGGTGGCTGGGGCCATGGCTATCTTCCCATGACATGCGAATTATCTTTGCCGTGCCTGGCATCGTCATCGTCATTGCCTTTGGAACGCTACCATTTATTGCCCGAGAGCTGATCCCTCTTATGCAGCAGCAGGGTAAAGAGGAAGAGGAAGCCTCGTTAACGCTCGGTGCCAATGGCTGGAAAACCTTCTGGTACGTCACCCTTCCCAATATTAAGTGGGGACTCATTTACGGCATCATTCTGTGTAATGCCCGTGCCATGGGTGAATTCGGCGCGGTAGCGGTGGTGTCAGGTCGCATTCGCGGTGAAACCAACACCATGCCCCTACACATTGAAGTGCTCTACAACGAATACATGTTTACCGCCGCTTTTGCCGTCTCTTCGCTTTTGACAGGCCTTGCACTAGTCACCATTGCGATTAAGAGCGCCGTTGAGTGGAACGATGAACGCCGCCAACGTATAGCCGCCGCCTGATCCCTCAGCGCATCATAGAGATAAGAGACTATTTATGAGCATCGAAATCGATCACGTTAATAAACACTTTCGCGACTTTGTCGCGGTCGACAATGTCAGCCTAACGTTCCGTGATGGCGAACTCACTGCCCTGCTCGGCCCTTCTGGTTCCGGCAAGACCACGCTTTTACGCATCATAGCCGGACTAGAGCAGCCAGACACCGGCAGAATCCGCTTTCACGGCGAAGACACCACTGACCTGCACGTCAGCGAGCGCGGTGTTGGCTTTGTGTTTCAGCACTATGCCCTGTTCAAGCATATGACCGTGTTTCAAAACGTCGCTTACGGGTTAACCGTCCGGCCACGCAAAACCCGTCCCAGCAAAGATGAAATTAAGCAGAAAGTCATGCGTTTGCTGGAACTCGTACAACTGGACTGGACCGCCCACCGCTACCCACATCAGCTCTCTGGCGGCCAGCGCCAACGAATTGCGCTGGCCCGTGCCCTGGCGGTGGAGCCTAAAGTGCTGTTGCTGGATGAGCCTTTCGGCGCACTGGATGCCAAAGTGCGTGCCGAACTACGCCGCTGGCTGCGCCGATTACACGACGATATTCACGTGACCAGCGTGTTCGTTACCCATGACCAGGAGGAGGCGCTGGAAGTCTCAGACCGGGTTGTGGTGATGAACAAAGGCCGCGTTGAGCAGGATGGTTCACCGGAGGATGTTTATGACCACCCGGCCAACCCTTTTGTGTACCAATTCCTCGGCAATGTGAACCTCTTTCATGCGCGTGTTCATGATGGGATCGCCCGCATTGGCGATGTGCAACTGCCAGCGCCTGAATTTCAAGGCTACAAAAATGAGCAAGGTCAGGCGTATGTAAGGCCACATGAGATTGAGGTATTCGCCGGGCGTGAACACTCAGATGCACTGCATGCCAAAATTGAGGTGGTATCGGTAGTAGGCCCTACCGTTCGTCTTGAACTGCGCACCGACAATAGCGAAGAGCTTGTTCACGCAGAGCTTACCAAGCACCGCTTCCGCGCCTTAGGCTTAGCACAGGGTGGTGATGCCTGGATTCGCCCCACTTACAGCCGCGTGTTCTTGCCGGATGAACGTGTTTCAAACGGCTAAGGGCCTAATGAGAAAGTGGCGTCGCTGGTGCAAGCAGCACCAGCGGCCAGCTTCCCCTCCTGACAAAACCCAACCAGCCTCATGGTATGGGCCGCGTGACATTATTGATTGGGTGGATGGGCCTTGAGTGATATTGAAAGTTAACAAAGGTAAACAAGAGTGGCGTTTATGCCTGCGATAACTCGATACTATTCTCCATTAATAAACCACTCACCAACGTCGGCTCCAACTGGGTCATAATTCCCAAGTCTCCAGGTCGATCAAGCTTTGGCCACCACACATTTAAGCCTGCGCGTCTCGCATCCTTGCTCCACTCCGTTAAGCGGGGGAAGTGTTCGCGACTTTTGCGCGCCAGCGGCAATGCATCCGGCGGTGGCGTTACCCAGCGTATACCGTTCTGCTTCAACCGCTGCCACTCGTTAGCAGTAGTACCCAACGGCACGGCTTGTGCCAACAGTGGATAGCCACGCTGGTGAAAGCTATGGGCTGCGGCCTGAGCATGCTCCTCTTCCAGTACCACTGAGCCATCTAGCCGCAAGACCACTTGGCTAGGATGCAGCCCCAACTGGGTTAACAGGCTTTCAAAAACACTACCATGAGAAACCTCGACGGCCTGGATATGGCGCCAGTGCACATCGACAATCAGCGGCTTTGCATTGGCCCCATTCAGGGCCAAATGATTCAAGGCATGAAGAACCCGTAAAAAACGGTCTAAAAAAACCACATCTTCCTGGTTCCACGAGAGAAAATAGAGCCAGTCTGATGGGTGAGGTACATCGTGTTGGTCACGAATTTCCACCCCGGCTTCCCAGGCAGCAATATCTAACCGATCTAATGAGAAAATAGGCTGTTGCGATGGATACAGTGTCAGATTGGAGAGTTTCGCCCATATCCGCTCACTCTCCCAATAAAACGCCGCATGGTGTCGCAGGCTGGCGTTTGGATTAAAAACGTCGAGGTGCTCATTTAAGTAGTGGGTGACTTGTGTTAACGGCATTAGAAAGTCTCCTTTTTCGGCATCAGCGCACCATCCCCCAGCGCTTCACCGTTAGGCGCTCGACGTTATCGAAGAAGATGTTTTCCACCAGCAGGCCAATCACAATGACGACGACCAAGCCTGCAAAAACGTTATCGGTGTAAAGCTCGTTACGGTTCTGGAAGATGTACCAGCCAAGCCCGCCTTTGCCTGAAGAAGCACCAAACACCAGCTCGGCGGCGATCAGGGTGCGCCAGGCAAACGCCCAGCCAATTTTCAACCCCGCCAGCAGCGCCGGAAGCGCTGCGGGAATCAGAATGAAGGCCACATAGCGCAGCCCCTTGAGCCCGTAGTTACGCCCGGCCATGCGTAGCGTTTCTGAAACGCCTTGAAAGCCTGCGTGAATATTGATCGCCATGGCCCACAGCACCGAGTGCACCAATACAAAGATCAAGCTGGCCTCGCCCAGGCCGAACCACAGCAGCGCCAGCGGCAACAGGGCAATGGCGGGCAGCGGGCTAAACATGGACGTTAACGTGGTGAGCAAATCTCGCCCAATGCGGGTTGAGACCGCCAAGGTCGTTAACGCCAGGGCGAGAAACGCACCCAAGGCAAAGCCTTTTAGCAGCACGCTCAGCGATGCACTTACCCGTGCCAGTAGAACGCCTGACGCCAGCCCATGCCAAAGGGCACTCGCGGTTTCCATGGCACTGGGCAGCATCAGCGGATTGTTCTGTACCCTGGCAACTACCTCCCAGGCGACCACCAACAGCAACAGAATGACGGCTTTACGCATCACGCTTTGTTCCCACAGCCGCTGGCCAACACTGCGAGCGACTTTTAGCTCGCGCACATCAACGGGCGGAAGATCAAAGAAGCGATCAACGCGTGGATCAACGGGGCCACGCAGGTCATGTACGCTCATGGGAATCTCCTAATGCCGTGGTGAAACCTGCAATGGGAATAGCGCTCTGTTTATCCAGCACATCAACATGAAACGATTGGCTATCCGGGTATTTGATGCCTGCGCCGGTATTCAGCGCCACTACACGCTCATGAGTGCCGATTTCGCCGAGTGTGCTTAACTCCCTTGCGGCAGCGAGAACAGCGGCGCCCTCAGGGCATACAAAGGTACCCTCTAGCTGTGCCGCCCGGGTTTGCTCCCAACGAATCGCCGTTTCACTCACTGCAATGGCGCGGCCGCTGGTGGCATATAGGGCGTCTAACACCAGAAAATCCCCCAGTGCTTTGGGTACGTTGATCCCAAACGCATGGGTATGACTGCGCTCCCAGAATTCGGATACTCGAGCGCCCTCTTGCCACGCCTTCACAATGGGCGCGCAACCATTGGCTTGCACGGCAATTAGCCGCGGCAGCTTGCCGGTTACCCATCCCAGCGTCTGAAGCTCCTGCAAGGCTTTGTAAATACCGATCAGCCCCACGCCACCGCCCGTGGGGTACAGAATCACATCCGGCAACTGCCAGCCGAGCTGCTCGGCTAACTCCAGCCCCATGGTCTTTTTGCCCTCAATGCGATACGGCTCTTTGAGGGTGGAAGCATCGTAGTGACCGGTGGCTTTTACCCACTCGCCAATCTGCTTACCTGAATCGCTAATCACCCCATTGACTAGGGTTAGGCTGGCACCTGCAGCGGCACACTCTTGGCGAGTAATAAAGGGGGCATCTACCGGCATACTGATCGTGGCTTTAATGCCTGCCCGGGCGGCATATAACGACCATGCGGCACCGGCATTGCCATTGGTTGGCATGGCTAAATGGGTAACACCCAACTCTTTCGCACGGGATATGCCCACCGCCGCGCCGCGCGCCTTGAATGAACCCGTGGGCAGTAGCCCCTCGTCTTTCATGACTAGGTTATCCAAGCGCATATCGGCACCCAGCGCAGGCAACTCGATCAGCGGTGTGACCACTTCACCTAGGCTGACGATGGCGTCTGGCGAGGTTACCGGTAGCAGTTCGTGGTAACGCCACAGGCTCCAGGGGCGCGAGGCAAGATCCGCCTTCGACCATGACGCTTTAAGCGCCTCCAAGTCATAACGCACCAAGAGTGGCGAGCCACATTGGCAAAGCCGTTGAACGTGCTGGTGGGCATACTTGGTAGCGCAGCGTGGGCAGTAAAGCCCTTCAACATAGCTATAACGCTGACCTGCTAACGGAGTGATTTTTTCATCTACACGCGGGCTGACTAACGCACTCATGGGGCCACCTCATTTTCAAACAGCAGCCGATGAATGGTTTGGGTGCGGGCTTTGGTGGCTTCGCTTCCCAAGCTGTGCAGGCTATCGTCAGCGCAGCCTAGCTCGGCGCGTACCCGGCCTGGGTGGGGTGACAGCAGCAGCACCCGGTTGCCAACCACCTGCGCTTCTTCAATAGAGTGGGTAACAAACAGCAGCGTAAAGCCCTCTTGCTCCCACAACGCCAGCAACTCTTCCTGCATTTTGCGCCGGGTGAGCGCATCGAGTGCAGCAAAGGGTTCATCCATCAGCAATACCCGTGGCCGCATGGCCAGCGCACGGGCGATGGCCACACGCTGTTTCATGCCACCGGAAAGCGTATGCGGATAGGCATCCGCAAAACGCCCCAGACCAACCTTTTCTAGCGTTTCTAACGCCCGCTGCTCCGCCGCTTTGCGCCCCAAGGTGCGCGAAGCCACCAGCGGGAACATGACGTTCTGCTTGACGGTTTTCCAGGGAGGCAGTTGATCAAACTCCTGAAACACCACGATACGGTCAGGCCCTGGGCCATGAATGGTGTTGCCATCCAGGCGAATGCTGCCTTCTGCAGGGGTTAGAAAACCGGCGATGGCTTTGAGCAGCGTGGACTTGCCGCAACCGGATGGGCCCAGCAGGACAAACCGATCCCCCTCCTGCACGTTAAAGCTCACCTGTTGCGTTGCTTTAACGACATGCTGACGGGTTCGGTACTCAAGGGTGACGTTGTTCACTGCCAGCCTGGGAGTTACTGCTGCGGATGATGTATTCGTCGGTGAGTAAGCCTCGCGATCCAGCGAGGCCTCACCCGGCACATGGCGCTTACGTAATGCAATCGACATTAGCTCCCCTCCCAGGCATGAATATCGTCAAAGAAGTAGTCCTGCCATGAGGTAGGCTCATTACGTATTGCGCCGACATCAAACAGAAACTCTGCCAAGGGGAAGGTGTTGTGGGGCACCAGCGAAAAACTCACCTGCTCATCGGTAATGATCGACTCAAGAAAATCGACATCCAGCTGCGTACCACTCAGGCGCTGATAGATATTTGCCGCTTCGCGTGGGTCTTCTTCAATGAAGGTTTTTGCTTCCTCAAGAGCATCTAAGAACGCTGCGTAGACCTCAGGGTTATCAGCACGAAATGCCTCTGTGGCGTAAAGCACGGTGGGAGAGATAGGACCACCCATGATCTCGTAAGAATCGATGATTTTATGCACACCTTCGTGCTGAAGCGCCTGATACTGGAAGGGTATCGCCGAAAAATGGGTATTGATTTCAGTGCCGCCACTGATGAGTGCCGCCGTAGCATCCGGGTTTGGTAGCGCAACAGTGTTACCTTCTAGGCGGTCAAACTGATCTTGCCCAAAGGTATCCGCCACCGCCTTTTGCAGAAAGCGCGACTGAACAGATACACCGACTGCTGGCACGGCAATGCGGTCATTGTCATCAATATCTTCAAGTGTCTGAATATCGGGGTTATTGGTGATCAAAAAGTTAGGAAACTCCCCGAGCGACGCTACCCCTTTTACATTTTGGCTGCCATGAGTCCGGTCCCACACCGTTAACAGCGGCCCCACCCCTGCCCCGGCAATATCGATACTGTTAGAGAGCAGCGCATCATTAACGGCCGCCCCACCTGAAAGCTGCAGCCACTCCACGTCAATATCCACACCACGCTCGGCACCGTGCTTTTCAATCAGTTCCTGGTCACGAGCAACATGGAGCAGTAAATAGGTGATGCCAAACTGTTCGGCGATACGCAATTGTTCTGCGGCTTGAGCGGGGCTTGCACTTGCCAGCGACACCGCCAACAGCGTAGCTAAACCAGAGGTGCTAATAAAAGTACGAATAGAATTATTAATGAGCGTTCGAGTCATGGCGGTGCTCCTGAATATTAAATGTCAGGCCACCTTATGAAGTTCAGATATTACTCAGAAGTGAGTTTTCGAGAAGTCCTTATCAGCGAAGAACTGAACTACTTATTCACTGCCTGCTGATATCTAAATCATAAAAAGCACGGTTATTTAAGTTATTTGGGTTCATGAAGAAGCTCTTCGATAGTGAGTTCACACTCCCTTTTAAGAGAGCATTACACATGCCATCGCTACCACTCACACAAAGTACGCTTCGTGTACGCCCCCTAAGCGGTCATATCGGTGCCGAGATTGAAGGTTTAGATCTCGCCCACCTTGATAACGAAGGTTTTGCCACGCTTAAGTCGTTATTTCTGCAGTACCAAGTGGTGATTTTGCGTAACCAAGCACTCACGCGGGATCAGCATATTGCACTGGGCAAACGCTTTGGCGATCTGCACGTTCACCCTATGGCGAAAGGCCCTGAGGGCTACCCGGAAATTTTCCCCATTGAGGCCGATGCCAACTCCTCTAACGACCCGAAAGCCATTCGCAGCGGCAAGCGGGCGGTTAACGGTGGCCATTGGCACTCGGATGTTTCTTGCGATATAGAGCCACCGCTGGGAAGTTTACTTTACCTACGCGATGTGCCTGAATACGGCGGTGATACCCTGTTCAGTAGTGGTTATGCGGCGTATGAAGCACTTTCCCCCGCCTTGCAATCGCTGCTTGAAGGCTTAACCGCCGTTCACTCAGGCGAAGCTACTTATCGCCTCCATTACGGTCATCAAGCGGCTAAAGATCGCAGTCAATTTGGCTTCAAGAACGGCGCGGATTACCCTGAGGCGGTGCATCCCGTGGTGCGCACTCACCCAGAAACCGGGCGCAAAAGCCTGTTTGTTAACCGCGGCTTTACACGAGAAATTGTTGAGCTTTCCCACACAGAGAGCCAGGCGCTGCTGGAGTTTCTCTATCGCCACCAGGAAACGCCAGAGTTTACCGTGCGCCTAAACTGGACACCCAACAGCCTGGCTATTTGGGATAACCGCTGCACCCAGCACCGGGCTATTTTTGATTACTCTGGGCAGGCACGCAGAGGTGAACGTGTCACGGTGAAAGGCGATCGACCTTACTTCAATGAAACGGCAGATGTCGTTGAATGGGGGTTGGTGGGGTAGCTATCTATGGTTTGTCCCTTTAGCTCGCAATACTATGGCATCAACACCCAGCCTTGTAACAACGCTGGGAGGATAAAGCCCCTAACGCTCAGTAAAGCGTTAGGGGCAACTGCTTTAGAGAGCCTTAATCAACTCTCCGTAGTCTCCCCCAACGCGTAATACAACGGTTACGTCGTTGTCATTGCGATTACGGAAGAACCAACCATGGTTGCCGGTGAAGGCGGCTTCTAATTCGCCTCCATCTTCAGGCACGCCGCGACCCCTTTCGTAGCTGATTGAGTTGCCATTTCCATCGCCGTGGGTGTCGAAATTAAGTGGCCCACCATCAGATACCCAGGCGTATGTTGCGACAGCACCTGCTTCCATTGTCAGCTTGTACTCAGTGCCCTCACCCGGCGTAAGGGTGAAGCTCACTTCATCGCTCCACATGGTCACTTCTTCATTCGCTTGGGAGGATGCCTCTTCAGCGGCCAACGTGTTAACAAGTACTAGGCTAGCCTCGGGCTGCACAACCTCTTGTTCAGCTATATCACCTATAGAGGAGGCTGCTTGATCCGACTCTACGCCGGAAGTCTGCGGAGCAGTAGCGACCGTAGGCTGGTTATCACCTGCTGACTCTTGAGGAGCAGTGGGTTGTGATGCCTGCATGGCGGCGGCTTCGTCGTTGGCCTGGTCAAGCTCGGCCTCTTCGGCCAGTTGGTTCTTGATTTCACCCATTTCGGTCAGCCCCAACAAGCGGCCCGCGCCGGTAGGGTCGATGGCATACTCTGCGGGCAACACCACGGTGACCAATAGGGCAATGGCTATTACCGCAGCCAGCAATGTAGATCGAAGTAATTTACCCGTCGAAGGTAGCTCGGCACGGGTGGGAAGATCGGTATTGTACATTTAGGTCTCTCCTGAATTAGGCGATGAAGTAGCCGGTGAGCTGATAACCGACCAGCATAAAGCCAGCACACATCATGGCGACGTTGGCGGTATAGGCGTGGCGTAAGAAACCGGCAGTGCGTCGCCAAAACCCCATGCCAATGAGGATCGCACCCAAGGCCAATAGCTGGCCTATTTCCACCCCGACATTGAACGCCAGCAGATTGGGAACCAGCCCATCCGAGGAGATATCGTATTCAATGATTTTGCTCGACAATCCAAAGCCATGAAACAGGCCAAAGACCAGCGTTGCCACTTTGGTATTGGGCTGAAAGCCGAACCAGCGCTGATACGCACCAATGTTATCGAGTGCTTTGTAGACAACGGAGAGCCCGATGATGGCATCGATCAGGTAGCTATTGATGCCGATATTAAAGTACACCCCTAGCAGCATGGTCGTCGAGTGACCAATCGCAAAGAGGCTGACGTAGATAGCGATGTGCTGCATTCGATAGAGGAAAAAGATAACCCCTAGCAAAAACAGGATGTGGTCATACCCCGTCACCATGTGCTTGGCACCGAGATAGACGAACGAGATCAGGTGAACGCCATAGATCTCCTGGATGTACCCTTTGTCGCCTTCAGCAACAGCGTGGGCAAGGGCTTCACCGCTGGCTCCCAGGAGCAACACCAGCAATGTGAGAAGGGTCAGTGCGTGGCGCCGGTTCATAGCAGACAAGCCGAACGCACCCCCTATTTGGGATGGAAACATAAAACCTCCACGGGTCTGTCATTAGGAATGGCCGTCAGGCAGACGGCCTCAGTCATCCAGCAATGACAGGCCGTGGAGGACGCTCAAAGCGGTAGACGCGACGCAGCGGTAGACCGCTTCGTTCACCTAGCCGCAGGGCGTTGCGGAAGTTTGGCTCAATGGTAATGCCCGACCCGAGCCGATCCGCTTTTTCGTGAAAGTGGCCGCCACTCTCATTATGGAGGTGGCGGCCGTCCTCATGCTCGTGACCATGGGTATGCCCATGGCCTTTCTGTACATTCTCGTGGAGAGACGGCTCAACGCCCATCATGCTCGCCGCCCCATGCGCACGCGCCTCGCCCACACTGGTGATTACCAGACTAGGCAGGAACACCAACAGCAGGGTCAGATAGCCAAGGCGGTGGCGCAGCCGATTGAGCATGTAAAGCAACCAAGATGAATGTAAAAAAAGAAATCGATAGCCGTCTGCTTTGAACTATAACGTTGGCAGAAAACCAGCAATAGATTAACATCCCCTCCAGGGGGATAGGAATATAATAAGGGAAAAGAAAATGACCATACACACTCACCAGTCACATCCCGATATCATCAAGCGCTTAAACCGCGCTCGGGGACACCTTTCGAGCGTGACGCAGATGATAGAGGACGGTCGCCACTGCCTGGACATTGCACAGCAGCTCCATGCGGTTGAGAAAGCCATTCAACAGGCCAAACGTACCTTGGTTTTAGATCATATCGACCACTGCCTAGACGAAGCCCTGGATACTCACAATCAAAATCATCGGGCGCGGGCTGAAGAATTCAAGGCCATCGCCCGCTACCTGTAAACGCATCTAAGCCCCTCACTTGAGGAACGCTCAATGCTTGATGTACTTGCCCATCGCGTCTATCGCCATCTCTTTTTCGCTCAAGTCATTGCACTGATTGGTACCGGTCTAACCACGGTTGCTCTGGCATTACTGGCTCATGATCTTGCTGGGGGGCAGGCGGGTGTCGTATTAGGCACAGCGCTGGCGATCAAGATGTTCGCCTACGTGGGTATTGCCCCACTGGTGGGTGCCTACGCCTCACGCCTACCTCGACGCACGTTGTTGGTTAGCCTCGACTTGCTGCGTGCAGCCGTGGTTTGCACGCTGCCGTTTGTTACCGAGGTGTGGCAAATCTATGTACTGATCTTTCTGCTCAATGCTGGTTCAGCAGGCTTTACGCCCGTTTTCCAGGCGACCATCCCCGACATTCTCGAAAACGAAGAGCAGTACACGCGAGCATTATCCCTGTCGCGCCTCGCCTATGACTTAGAAAACCTTCTTAGCCCGATGGCGGCGGCGGCATTGCTGATGGTGATGGGTTTTGATGTCCTGTTCGTACTCAACGCATTGGCCTTCTTTATTTCTGCCGCCCTGGTGATATCGGTGACCCTGCCTGCGCCTCTTGCCCTAGAGGATGTTCCCGGCGTTTGGCGTCGCGTTACCCATGGCACGCGAATTTACCTAAAGACGCCCCGGCTGCGCGGGCTGCTGGCGTTGAGCCTGGCGGTATCAGCCGCCGGGGCCATGCAGATCGTCAACACGGTAGTGCTCGTGCGCTCGGTGTTGGGTTTGGGCGAGAAAGAGGTAGCCCTGGCCTTTGCCGCCGCAGGCGGGGGCTCCATGCTAGTGGCCTTACTGTTGCCCAAGGTGCTGGATCGGGTGTCCGAACGGCCGGTCATGCTGCTGGGTGGCGTTATGATGGCTCTCAGCCTCTACCTGGGCTGGCTAGGCCCATCGTTTGCGGGGCTTGTCGGGCTATGGTTACTGCTGGGCGCAGGGGCCTCATTGGTCATGACCCCCACCGGGCGCCTGCTCAAGCGCTCATGCCAGCCCGAGGATCGTCCAGCGCTGTTTGCTGCCCAGTTTTCGTTGTCACACAGCTGTTGGCTGGTCACCTATCCGCTGGCAGGCTGGCTGGGGGTGAACCTTGGGCTGAAGGGGACGTTTGCTTTGCTGGGAGCGGTGGCCCTGGCGGCAACGGCGCTCACAGCTCTTATCTGGCATAGACGTGACCCGATGATTGTTGAGCACGAGCACATCCCCATAAGCCATACCCACCGGCACTACCACGATGAACATCATCAGCACGAGCATGAAGGGTGGGAGGGGCCGGAACCTCATCGCCATTTCCACCATCATTCCCCAGGCTCGCATCGACATGTATTTGTCATTGATAACCACCATACGCGATGGCCATCATGATCTGATAAAGCTGGCGGAGGGATATTGCCCTCAAGTGGGCTCTAGCAAGCTTGACAGTGTGAGGTAATTAGAAGCTAACCAGGGAGGCTAGAACGCCGAGTAACGCACAGCCAAACAGCACCTTGAGCATGCCAACCTTGAAATGAAAAATCGCGATCATGGCGCCTGCCGCCAGTAACAACGCCAGTAAATCGAGGGACGCTAAGTTCGGCGCTAAAAGTCGCGCTCCCATCACGTGCCTTTCGCCTACGTCAGCGAAGATAACGTGAAGTCCAAACCAAATGGCTAAGTTGAGGATAACCCCGACGACCGCAGCGGTAATGGCGGACAGCGCCGCGCTGAGGGCGCGGTTGTCACGTAAACGCTCCACATAGGGAGCCCCTAAAAATATCCAAAGAAAACAAGGTACGAACGTTACCCACGTGGTCAGCAATGCGGCGAGCGTTGCGGCCAACATAGGATCAAGGCCTGTGGCCTCACGATAAGCGCCCATAAACCCAACAAACTGCACGACTTGAATTAACGGGCCCGGTGTCGTCTCCGCCATGCCCAGGCCATCCAGCATCTCGCCCGGTGCCAACCATCCATAATTTTGCACCGCCTCTTGAGTGACGTAACCCAGCACCGCATAGGCACCGCCAAAGGTCACCACCGCCATCTTACTGAAGAAGAAAGCAATCTGACTGAACACATTCTCGCTGCCGAATAGGGCCAATAGCAGCACTACCGGTGTTAGCCACAATAGGAGTAACGTGCCTGACATACGTAGCGACCACTGGCGATTGGGGCGTGCATGGGCAGGCAGCCCTTCGCCCAGTAGGGAGTCTCGGTCGCTAAGCACTGACTCGTCGGCATTTCCATGGCCACCTCCTACCTGAAAGGCCGTCATGCCACGTTTCCCTCCCCAATACCCCAGAAGGGCCGCGCCTAGAATAATCAGCGGAAACGCTACCTCAAAAAAGAAGATGGCGACAAACGCGGCAGCGGCGATGCCAAGCATTATCTGATTTTTCAGTGCCCTTTTACCTATACGGACGACAGCGTTAAGCACCACGGCTAGAACCGCCGCTTTTAGGCCAAAGAAGAGCCCTTCAACGGCTCCCACATTGCCCAAGGCGGCATACAGGTAGCTCAGGGCCAGAATGGCGATGAAACCAGGTAGCACAAAGAGGCTGCCCGCGACCAAGCCACCTTTGGTACGATGCATCAGCCAACCGATATAGATAGCCAACTGTTGCGCTTCTGGCCCCGGCAGCATCATGCAGTAGTTAAGCGCGTGCAGAAAACGGCGCTCGCCAATCCATTTTTTTTCTTCAACGAGTATGCGATGCATCACGGCGATCTGACCGGCGGGGCCGCCGAAGCTTAATAGTGCGATTCGTAACCAGACCCTAACGGCCTCACGGAACGGTACTTGATGGGGCGACTCAATGATGGGCGGCATGGCACACTCTCCAAAGACGTTTGAGAAATTATTTTGTAGAATGTACAACATGAATGTTACGCATACAACGGAAAAAATATCATGACAGATAGCTCACAACACTGGCTGATACTGGTCATGAGCCTCAGCGGACGAGCGGGCACACCCCGCATGAGGATCTGGCGGGCACTGCGCAGCTTGGGCGCAGCGGTAATGCGTGATGGGGTCTACCTATTACCGGCAAACTCATTACGTAAAGAAGCGCTGCAGCAACAGGCTGATGCCGTTCGGGAACTGGGAGGCAAAGCCCTTCTGCTGGAAGTGGACGAATCCACTATGGACACCACCGAACTGCTGCTGCCGCTATTTGACCGAACCTCAGATTTTCAGGATTTAGTGGGGGACGTTAGCGAATGGCAAGAGGCATGCCCTGGACTCGAGGAGCGTGAAGCACAGCGCCGATTAATTCAGCTACAGCGGCGTTTTCAGGCCATCGTAGAGGTTGATTTTTTCCCAGGGTTAGGAAGAGAGCGCGCCATCGCGGCGTTGGCGGAGGCTGAAGCAGTCTACAACCGCTGCTTCGTACCTGATGAACCTCAAGCAATCCAAGCCGACATCCCTGAGCGAGATCGAAGTGCATTTCGCGGAAGAGTGTGGGCCACCCGCCGCCGACTTTGGGTGGATCGCGTGGCATCGGCTTGGTTAATCCAGCGCTTTATCGACTCTGAGGCGCGCTTCCTGTGGCTAGAAAGCCCCGCGCAGTGCCCACCGGAGGCGTTGGGGTTCGATTTCGATGGAGCCACGTTTACCCATGTCGACGACAAGGTCACGTTTGAGGTGCTGCTGGCAAGTTTTAACTTGGAAGGTGACCCGGCGTTGACCAGAGTGGCCGAGCTAGTTCACTACCTGGATGTGGGTGGTCTCTCAGTACCCGAAGCAGTCGGTGTGAAACTCATGTTAGCCGGGGCTAGGGAGCGTTGTGAAAACGATGATGTACTGCTTGAGCACATCGGCGTTTTGCTTGACGATCTCTACCACGCCTACCAGGTGGGTAATTCAGAAAATCAATAATACGCACTCCCTTAACGACGCCGATAGCCCCATCGTCAGCTGACCGAGGGGAACATGAAGAAGGTAAATAGCGGATGCCAAACTGTTCGGCTACCCGCACTTTACTGCGGCTTGGACAGGGGGCGGCGCGCTTGATTTAACGCCTTGAGCAGCTCGGCTACGGCAGCTTCGCCTTCAGGCTCTTCAAACTCACGGGCAAGCGCCCCTTGTACGGAGCTCAAAAAGCGATAGGCAGCTGGCGGCAGGCGCCGCTCACGGCGCACCACAAAGTGCCAACGGCTTTTCAGCGGAAAACCTTGCAAAGGCAACTCCTGAACGCCTTTGGGTGAATCCGTAACGATGTGGCGTGATAACACCGCCAGCCCCATGCCGGACGCCACCGCAAGGCGGATCGCTTCATTACTTGCGATCTGCTGGGTGGAGCGCAGTTCAATGCCCGCGCTATCCAGCCAGGCGTTAAAGGTATGCCGGGTCGCAGAGCCGGGTTCGCGCAGCAGAAAGCGCTCCTCTTTGAGATCATTCATGGTGAGGCCTTCCACCCCTGCCCATCGGCAGTTCTCTGGCCCCACCAAGACCAGCGGGTTACTCAAGAAAGGCGCGGCCGATACGCCATCATCAATAGGCGGGTGGCTAAATACGTAAATATCATCTTCATGGCGCTCAAAGCGGTTAAGCATTTGCTGGCGATTACCCACTTCCACCGTCACATCTACCTGTGGGTTCGCTTGGCTAAATGGCCCTAATAGCCGCGGCAGCACGTACTGCGCGGTGTTCACTAAGCCGATACTAAAGTGGCCGCGCCCGCCGCTGTTGTACTCATCCAGGTACTGGCTAAACACATCGGCGCGGCTAAGCAGATCCTGACTTAACTGATATAGGGCCTGGCCCACTTCGGTGGGCACAATGCGCCCTTCTTCTTGACACACAATAGGCTCACCAACAATTTCTCGCAGCCGTTTAAGCTGCTGAGAAACGGTTGGCTGGGTTAAGTGAAGCCGATTGGCCGTCGCGGTAATAGAGCCCGAGCGCACTACATCGGCGTAAACCTGCAGCAGGCGAAAGGTAAGTTGGCGTATTTTCATATTTTGCTTAGCCAGTTCTCATAGACAGACCATACAGGCAGACAGCATAGATAATCATCTATGACTATATAAATATTATTTGTTTTCATCAATCTTAGCGAATCGTTAAAGTGGCCGCCTCATAACCCCTTTAAGGAGAAAAGCCGTGCCGGATATTGTGGTCATGTTCTTTGTGCTAGGTGTAGTTGCCGGTGTGGTGCGTTCAGACCTCAGTATCCCTAAAGCCGCTTACGATATTTTAAGCCTGCTGCTCATGCTGACGATCGGCCTTAAAGGCGGCATGGCGCTTCATGGTAGTTTGAGCCTATCGTTGCTGATCGAACTGGCTGGCGTCACCTTACTTGGGATCATCATTCCACTGATTATCTTTCCGGTGGTTCACTATTTGGTGCGGCTCTCCATTGCCGACAGCGCCAGCCTTGCGGCCCACTACGGCTCCGTTAGCGCCGGTACGTTCGCCGTGGCCCTGGCGTACACCGAAGCGCATAATCTGGTGACCGGCGGACAGGTGACGCTTTATCTGGTACTGCTTGAGCTCCCGGCCATCATGCTGGGCCTGTTGCTTTACAGGCGCTTCAGCCGTGACAAAACCACCGACCCAACATCAGCACCGATCAAAACATCCGGACTGTGGCACGAGACCCTCACCAATCGTGGCGTGATTCTGCTGGTGGGTGGGGTACTTATTGGTTGGCTATACGGCCCCGATGCGGGTGAGTCGGTGACTGGCCTGTATACCAAAGCCTTCCATGGCATTCTGGCGCTGTTCCTGTTGGAGATGGGCCTGGTCGCAGCAGAAACACTGCGCAGCCTGCGTTGGGGGCATAGCCGCTTGATCATGTTCGCGCTAACGGCGCCTATCTTGCTCTCTTGCTTCGGCCTGGGGATGGCCTACTGGCTGGGGCTACCCGCTGGTTCGGCGGTTATTTTGGCAAGCCTTACCGCCAGCGCCTCTTACATTGCCGCGCCCGTCGCCATTCGCGCCGCCATTCCAGAGGCCAACATTGGGCTTGCCATGCTGGCCTCACTGGGGCTCACCTTCCCCTTCAACGTGCTGATCGGTATTCCGCTCTATCATCAACTCTGGGGTTGGCTGGCGGGTTGAGCGCTAACATCAAGGGTACCGCTGTGATGGCTGACAAGCGGGCCAGCTAGCTTACGCAGCGCCACGTAGAACACCGGTGTGAGGAATAAACCGAACATGGTCACACCAATCATGCCGGCAAACACGGCGGTACCCAGCGCAGCCCTTACTTCAGCCCCCGCTCCTGTGGCAATCACAGAGGGCAGCACGGCAGCCGTGAAGGCAATTGAGGTCATGATGATAGGCCGCAACCTTAAACGGCAGGCTTCCAGGGCCGCATCTACTATGCTCATGCCCTGCAGTTCCAGCTCCCGGGCGAACTCCACGATCAGGATAGCGTTCTTACATGCCAGCCCAATCAGCACGACCAGCCCTACCTGCACGAAGATGTTGTTATCGCCACCACCAAACCAAACGCCGATCAGCGCCGCCAGCATCGACATAGGTACAATCAAAATTACTGCTAACGGCAGCGTCCAGCTCTCGTAAAGCGCGGCCAATACCAGAAATACCAGTAGGATCGACAGCGGGAAGACGATCATCGCCGCATTACCCTGAGTGGATTGCTGGTAGCTCAGGTCGGTCCACTCCAGCACCATGCCTGGAGGTAACACCTCTTCCGCCAGAGCGTTAATAGCATCCATCGCCTGGGCTGAAGAGAGTACACGGGGGTCAAACTCGCCAGCCAGATCCGCCGCCGGGTAGCCGTTGTAACGTAACACCGGGTCTGGGCCGAAGGTTTGCCTGATATCCACCATCGTGCCAATCGGCACCATTTCCCCCTGGTCATTGCGGGTGCGCAGCCGGGCGATATCTTCCACGCTGGTCCGGTAAGGGGCGTCTGCCTGGGCAATCACCTGCCAGGTGCGTCCAAAGCGATTGAAGTCATTGACATAGGTCGAACCAAGATAGGTCTGAAGAGTGTCGAATAGCTCGGTTAGCGGCACGCCTTGGGCTTTGGCTCTCAGTCGATCCACCTCTGCATCCAACTGCGGCACGTTAGACTGATAGCTGCTAATCGGAAAGCCCATGCCCGGCGTTTGCGCAATCGCGCCCTGAAGCTGGTTAAGTGCCTCCTGCAATGCCCCATAGCCAAGATTACCGCGATCCTCGATAAACAGCTGGAAACCGGAACCATTGCCCAGCCCGAGAATCGGCGGCGGCATAAACGAGAATGCAAAGCCCTCTTTCAAACCGCCAATGCCTTGGTTGATTCGAGCGTTTATTTCCGCAGCACTCAGGCTGCGCTCACCAAAAGCGCTGAGAGTCAGGAAGGCCAACCCAGTATTGGAGGTGTTCGTGAACTGCAGCGCATTCAAGCCAGGAAAGGCAATGGCGTGTTCCACACCTTCAGTCTCCATGGCAATATCCACAACATCCTGAAGCATCTGGTCGGTTCGCTCCAGCGAGGCTCCCTCAGGCAGAATGACGCCCGCAATTAGGTAGAGCTTGTCTTGCACGGGAATAAACCCAGGCGGCACCGCCTTGAACATCACGCCGGTGCCCAACAGCAGCAGTGCGTAGACCAAGAATACTGCGCCACGATGCTTCAGCGAGCGGGCCACGCCACTTTGGTACTTAGTAGAGCTGGCGTTAAAAAAGCGATTGAAGGGGCGAAAGATCCAACCGAACAGTTTATCGATCACCCGCGTGAGTCGATCTTTAGGCGCGTTGTGGGGTTTGAGCAACATCGCCGCCAGCGCAGGTGACAGGGTCAGCGAGTTAATCGTGGAGATGACCGTAGATATTGCAATCGTCACCGCGAACTGCCGATAGAACTGACCGGTCACCCCCGACAGGAAGGCCATGGGGATAAACACCGTACACAGCACCAGCCCCACGGCGATAATAGGCCCGGACACTTCCCGCATAGCCTGATGAGCGGCGGCTTGGGGCTTTAGGCCCTCCTCAATGTTCCGCTCGACGTTTTCCACCACCACGATGGCGTCGTCCACCACGATGCCGATGGACAGCACCAAGCCAAACAGGGTCAACGTGTTAATAGAGTATCCCAGCAGGTAGAGTGCTCCAAAGGTGCCGATCACCGATACCGGCACCGCCAGCAATGGGATGATAGAAGCTCGCCAGGTCTGCAGGAATAGCGTGACCACCAACACCACCAGCAGCACGGCTTCCAGTAGAGTGGCTATCACTGACTTTATAGAGTCATTAACAAAGATCGTGGTGTCGTAGACGGCTTCGTACTCAACACCTTCAGGAAACTGCTCGGACAGCTCCTCCATGGTGGCAATCACCTGCTCGCGAATCTCCAGCGCATTGGCACCCGGTGCCTGGAATATTCCCACACCAACCGCGTTGTTGCCGTCCAACTGCGAGCGCAGCGTATAGTCTCCGGCGCCCATTTCCAGCCGAGCTACATCCGCAAGCCTGAGTATCTCGCCACTGTCGCCGCGGCTCAGCACGATGTCACCAAATTCTTCCACCGTTTCCAGCCGCCCACGGGCGTTAATCAGGGTGAGAAAATCGCTATCTGCGATGGGTTCGGCGCCCAACTGCCCAGCGGACACCTGGACGTTCTGCTCTCGCATAGCCCCAACTACATCGCTGGCCGTCAGGCCGCGGGCAGCGATCCGACCGGGATCTAGCCATGCGCGCATGGCGTAGTCACCTCCGCCGAAGATTTGCGCATCCCCTATCCCTTCAAGCCGGGCGAGACGGTCTCGCACATTCAGCCGCACATAGTTGCGCAAATAGAGGGTGTCGTATTCACCGCTGGGCGAGGTTAGGTGAACGACCATCAGAAACGTCGGCGACTGCTTCTGGGTAGTGACACCTTGACGACGCACGGCTTCCGGCAGCCGGGCCTCGGCCTGGCTGACGCGGTTCTGTACCCGAACGGCGGCCTGCTCAGCATCGGTACCAGGACGGAAGGTGATGGTCATTTGCAGCACGCCGTCAGAACCCGCAACGGACTTGAGGTACATCATGTCCTCAACGCCATTAATGGCTTCTTCCAGCGGCGTGGCGACCGTCTCAGCGATCTCCTGCGGGTTGGCGCCGGGATACACCGTACGCACCACCACGGAGGGCGGCACGACATCCGGGTACTCGCTAATCGGCAGATTGGGAATGGAGATTAGCCCCACCGCCAGAATAATGATCGACAGCACCGCCGCAAAAATCGGTCGGTCCACGAAGAAACGGGAGAAGTTCATGACGGTTTACTCTTCCCTGGCAGCAATGGTGGGCTGGTCGTCGGAAATAGGGGCATCAGCCGCCGGGGCGGCCGCTACGCTTTGCGGGCTCACTTCCATTCCTGGGAAGAACACTTTTTGCACGCCATTGACGATCACTCGATTACCCGGTTGTAGCCCATCGGTGATAACCGTTCGTTCTGCCACTTGGCGCCCTGTGGTTACCTGGCGCTGCTCTGTCAGGTTATTCTCATCGACGACATAGACGTAGCGGCGATCCTGGTTGGTCAACACTGCCTTACGATCTAGCAGTAATGCTTGCTCTAAACGAGCGACCGGCATTTCGACCCGTGCAAACTCTCCAGGCCGTATGCGGCCATCCGGGTTGGCCAGCACCGCCCGGAATTGCAGGGTGCCCGTATTGGGGTTTAAGCGATTGTCGATAAAGTCCAGGGTGCCCGTGTACTGCCGCTGCGGGTCGCCGCCCAGTTCGATTATCAGGTTATTCGACTCCCCGTTGCTCAGTAATGCATGGCTGGCAAACGCGGCCTGCTCATCTGCTTCAAAGTAAACGTGTACCGGATCAATGGTGACCAGCGTAGTCAGCAGGCTCTGATCGGCATTGGCCAAATTGCCCCGGGTCACCATTGCCCGACCGGTACGGCCACTCACCGGCGCGGTCATGCGGGTGTACTCAAGGTCTAGCTCAGCGGTATCTAATGCCGTTTGGGCAGCATCCACCATGGCGCGGGTATTATTAAGGGCCGATTGACGTTGGTCATGCACCTCTTGGGAAATGGCCTGACGCCCCAGCAACACCCGGGCGCGCTCGGCTTCGCTACCAGCCTGAGCCAGTTGGCTCCTGGCTTGGACAAGATCTGCCTGGGAGGCGCTAACGCGGGCCTGATATGGCCGCTGATCAATCAGAAACAGCAGGTCTCCCTGCTCTACTAGTTCGCCCTCTTCAAACGCCACCTCCTGGATATAGCCGCTCACCCGGGCTCTTAACTCCACCGTTTCAGCGGCTTCCACCCGACCGGTGAACGATTCGCTCAGCACTACTGGCTGAGCAATTATTTCCGTTACGTCAACTTCCGGTGGCGGAGGGGGCGAAGTCGTAGCCGCCTCCTGACTCTTGGCCTCGCACCCGGCCAATAAGGCCATTACCAGCAGGAACGGGATCACCGCCCGGCTGCTTGCAAAGCGGGCTCTTTGAAACAGACTTCCCATGATGACTTGCTCCCATAGCTACCGTCATCCGGTAGCGGCGTTCGTTATATAGATGGGTATCGCGTTGGTAGTTATATAGTCGGTTAAGCAGCACCAGATTCGACTAGCGACCAAACGCTGGTCAGATATCAGCTAACATAGGTGAAGGAAGAGCTTGGGAGGTATCAGGTTCCTGCGGGAAAATTGCCTAATTCTGTCGTGGCAAGTGGAAGGGGTAACCAGACGTGGGTGGCGAGTTACGCCCCACTTCGGTGCATAGGCATGATGACAACGTGATGACTCTTAGTGCTCCTTGTCGGTTTCTACGCAGTGCTTGCCTAATTCTGCAAAACCAAGTGAAAAGCCTTCGATTCCTTGAACGAAGGCCTATACTGCGAACTGTTAAGGAGGAGAGCCCGTGACCGTTATCGCCCCTGACCAGATCACCCATTTCAGCGGCAGCCTGCCGCAGCAATTGAGCCAAGTCGTTCGTCGTTGGTCGCCCCTGGAAGAACTGCAGGATACGGCGATTGCCGAGGTGCAACTGGTGCGTGCTGATGCCCCTACCAGCTTTCATTGTGCTGTTTATGAGCCTTGCCTGTGCTTTGTCATTCAGGGCAGCAAGACCGTGTTACTGGGAGACAAGGAGATTGTCTACACCGGCCCCAGTTACATGGCGAGCGCCGTTCACCTGCCGGTGGTAGGCAGAATTGACCATGCCACCCCAGAAAAGCCTTACCTCGCAGTCAAGGTCTCGGTGGATCCTCAAGAAGTAGCGGGACTGATACTGGAATTGGACGACAAAGCGCCGTCTACCGGGAATGATGCTATCTGCTCCGAGATGGATTGCGGCTTAAAATCCGCGCCCATGGATGCACGTATGCAGGGCGCGCTCTATCGACTTTTAAGCCTGCTCGACTCACCAGACGATATTAAAGTGCTTTCACCCCTGGCCCGACGAGAGCTGATCTATCGGGCTCTCATGGGCGAAATGGGGCCTCACATGCGCCGCTTTGCTGCCTCGGACTCCCAGGCCAATCGGATTGCGCAGGTCATCTATGCCTTGAAAGAGCATTACACTCAACCGCTTAAGATCCGTGAGCTGGCTGCCGCCGCCAATATGAGCGAATCGACGCTTTATCACAGCTTCCGCCAAGTCACCCGTATGTCGCCTCTGCAGTACCAAAAGAAACTGCGCCTGCACGAAGCACGGCGGTTAATGTTAGCCGAGGGACTCGAAGCGGCCACCGCCAGTTATCGAGTAGGTTATGAAAGCCCTTCGCACTTCAGCCGTGAATACAGCCGCATGTTCGGCGCGCCACCGCGGGCAGACGTTAGCCAGTTGCGCGGCGCAAGGGTAGCGGCCCTGCCTGCTTAGTCAGCAGCAATGTTGGCATCTAATAAAATAGGTAAAGAAGGATGTTCACTGTGCAGGTAGGCAATCATTGTTCAATTAAGGTATCCAACTTTTCAAACGTGTCGTAAAAAAACATCTGATTAGAACCGGCTTTCTTGGCTTTATACATCGCCTGATCAGCCGCTTCTAACAATGCATCTGGGGTGGCAACGTCTCCAGGATAGAACGAGATGCCAATGCTGGCGGAAATCTGAATGCGCTGTTCCCCCAAATAAAATGGCATCGCCAAGGCATCAATGATCGTCTGCGCCACCCGTTCTATATCTTTGCGTTGATTAGCGCCGGTGAGAATCACGGTAAACTCATCCCCACCTAAACGAGCAACCGTATCGTTCGCCCGAACGCAGTCCATTAAGCGTTCTGCGACATCCGCAAGAATACGATCCCCCGCTTCATGGCCAAGCGAATCGTTGACGTCCTTAAAGCCATCTAGATCCATAAAGAGCAACGCGAGCGTCTGGCTACGGCGTTTCGCATGTTTGATTTCCTGTTCCAGTCGGTCCACAAAAAGTCGCCGATTAGGCAGACCTGTTAAAAGATCATAGTGGGCGTTATGCCATACTTTCTCTTCCGCTATGGCCTGCTCCGTAATATCCCGGGAAATACACACGGTTGCTTCAGTGTCTTGCTGTTCATCAAGGACGGGGGCAAGTAGATACTCGAACCGTTCACCCGACCCAGAAGCAAATCTATGTACAAACTTGCCGCGATAAGTCGATTGATCAGCAACGACCTTGTCCAGGTTGCGCTGAAAATCACTGGCAAACGAGAAGCCTAGATCAAACGTCGATTTACCGATGATCGTCTCTGGCTCCATCGCAAATAGATCTGCGGTGGCCTTG
Organism: Halomonas sp. NPDC076908; assembly: GCF_050269715.1. Lineage (NCBI taxonomy): Bacteria > Pseudomonadati > Pseudomonadota > Gammaproteobacteria > Oceanospirillales > Halomonadaceae > Halomonas > Halomonas sp. NPDC076908. The sequence continues at coordinate 197,102 of NZ_JBNNIW010000002.1, forward strand.
TTGACATAGATAAAGCGACCTTCAAGGTCGAGCACATAAATCGGGTCTGGCGATGCAAGCAAAATAGCACCGAACAGCCGGGTTTCCATCTCTTTAACAGTGGCGTACTTCTCTAATGATTCGGCGACGGCTTGATCGATTGCTTCATGGAAACGGGTGAGATCTTCTAGCCTTTGACCAGCCATCGAGGGATGCGCTTTACTCCAATGAGACACGACACTCGCCCGCAGCGCTCGAAACTCAGATACCGTTTCAATAACAGTAAAGCCGCTGGTCTGCCGATCCTCACCGTGCACTTCTGCCCAGGTCTCTTCCCCATCCTTTGGCGCAGGGCCTTTCGATTTAGCCGCCTGCCGAGTCTTGTCTTGCTGAGAATCAAGATCATCAGCAATCTCCAACAGCATTTCTCTAGCATGGTCGCGCAGCTCTTTCTTACCCATATTCTTAGCGTGGTAGAGGGTTTTGGAGAACGCCTCCCAATCTCTAAGAATCGACTCAATTTCAGCCCGAATAAACGCCGCTAATCGCATATTAAACCCTACTTGTTTAGATAAAATTAATAATAGAAGGGAACAAAGGAAACGTCCGTCTCATGCGGCTTTCCTCTTTTTTAGACACTGTTTCAACCATGCCCAACATGCTAGCGAAAACCGGCTGAAATTTAGGGCGCACATACTGTAACACGATCACTCAAGACCGTAACATTAATTCATCTATAGAGTGACTCACTCTAAGCACCTAAATAGTGATGCTTAATTTAATACACTCTTAATTTTTAAACCTTACCCATTATTTTAATATTTAAACTATGCTTATTAACTCAGATAACAACCAACTCCAAACTAAAAAATAAAGTAAAAAACCATCGCTAAAACCAATAAAAATTACACCAACAAGGCAACAAAATCAGCCAACACATACATTGTTAGCCAAGGCTATGTTAGTTCACTAATACAAACTTTATTTTCAACCACCTCACTTGCTTAAGCATTAAAACATGGTAGGATTCAGCGCTATCGAATACCCAATTTTTATACTCAGGTATGGCTTTTTTTCGTCATGCCTGAAGACTTATATGCGCGTTAATTTTTCAACAACAGTTTTCAGCAAGAGAATGGATACTCCATGACGCCCATCACGCTACTATTTCTGGCCGTGTCTATGTCTGCAGACGCCTTCGCCGCTTCTCTTAGTAAAGGCGCTGAGCTGCAAAAACCACGTTTCCGCCATGCTATCGGCATTGGATTGGTATTTGGCGTCATCGAAGCAATAACGCCAGTACTCGGCTGGGTTGCGGGTAAGGCATCACAGCAGTATGTCGAAGCGTGGGATCATTGGGTAGCCTTTACACTGCTGACCATTATTGGCCTACATATGATGTATGCCGCGCTCAAAAAAGAAGAAAAGGTAGAACATAAAAAGCAAACCCTCTGGCTGCTGGTGCTTACCGCCACCGCTACCAGCATTGATGCCATGGCCGTAGGCGCAAGCCTTGCCTTTATCGATGCCAACATTATCGCCACTAGCTTAGCTATTGGTCTCGCCACAACCGTAATGGCCTCTATGGGCACTTTCCTGGGCCACAAACTCGGCAAGTTTGTTGGTCACTGGGCAGAATTAATTGGCGGTGTTGTGCTGATCGGTATTGGCTTAGCGGTATTGGTGGAACATACGGCAGTTTTTTGAACAATTCACATAGACGATAAGGTCACACATCCATTCGATAATTTGACGGAAAGAAATGTCGCTCAACTAGCTCAATGAGGATATGTAGCACCTTGATATGTAGCTCTTGCACGCGATCTGCGTAGCTGCCAGCAGGTGTACAGATATAAACATCACTCAGTGCTTCTAGCTCCGGGCTTTGTCTACCTGATAAAACAATCACCTTTAAGCCCAGTGATTTCGCTGCACGAGCGGCAGCTAAAACATTTTTGCTTGTACCACTGGTGCTAAGCGCCAATAAGCAGTCGCCCTCACGACCATGCGCCTCAATGTAGCGCGAAAACACATACTCATAGCCTAGGTCATTTCCAACGCAGCTCATATGCCCAGGATCGCTGATAGCCGCAGCAGCAAGCGCCGCACGATCGCTGCGATAACGCCCAGTTAGCTCTTCAGCGAAGTGCATTGCATCGCACATTGAGCCTCCATTACCACACGAGTAGACGCGGCCTTTGCGCTCAAAAGTGGTAACTAACAATTCAGATGCGCGCTCAATGCTTTCAAGCGAGTCCTGATTGGATAGAAGGTTCTCAAGGGCATTATGTGCTTCATAGAGGCTGGCTTGTATGTGCTGAATTGACATCGTTTTCTCACTTTTTAGAGTGCTCGTTTAAGCAACCACAACTGACAAATTATTAATTAATACTAGCTCTCAGCCAGTCGACAAAGGTCTGCATTTTGGTGCTGTGCTGCCAGCTTTGTGTAGGGATGTAGTAACACAACCTAGAACCCACGCTTTGATGCGACATCGGCTGCAATGCTTTGGCTTTTACAAAATCAGAAACCAGTGTTTCGGAACAAAACACTAGCCCCCTACCCGCAATAGCTTCATATATGCCATAAAGCTCTTGGTCAAAATATCTTATTTCAGCGTTTTGAAGAGACCCATCATTTGCCAATAGCCATTCAGACCAGGGTGAATCCGGTAATTTGCGATTTTTCCATTTAGTCAGGTAAACAATATAAGGAGCGTGCTGTTGCATTGAGCGGATAAATGAAGAAGTTCCATATAGGTTAAAATACTCTCTTTTTAATAGGCTTGATTGTTCTACCAGACTTGCATCTCCCAAGCGAATAGAGAGGGTGGTGATTTTAGCTACTGCTGTTTCGCCTGTTGATACTTCAACATCAATATTTTGGTGGACATTATTAAAGTCATGCAACAGCGGGATTAGTACCAACGCAGCAAATGACGATGTTGTATCAATATTCAGCCGTGATGCATCTTGCTTTAGATTATCCAGTGCCCTTTGAATTTGCTGGAGGCCTGCGGTTGTTGCCTGCGCAAGCTGATGCCCCTCAACCGTTAAGATGACTTTGCGATTTTTTCGAGTAAATAGCGAAACCCCTAGCCTCTGCTCAAGATTGCTGATGTGGTGAGAAACACCCGCTGAGGTGATCGACAATTCCTCAGCAGCATCTTTAAAACTCCCAAGACGCGCTGCTGCTTCAAAAACTCTAATCGCCTGTAATGAAGCATTCACCACCAGCAACTCCCGATTTTGGTTATTACCAACAAGCTCAATAGATAAGTTTTACTCATCTATCCAGCCATTTTACTCATTTGTTTCCGAACCGGCAAAGATACAGCATAGCCTCTCCACACCGCCACTTTCTGAGGCTAAAATGCATACTTTACTTCACATAGACGCTAGCGTACGTAAGGCAGACAACTCAAATCCTGATCACAACTCAATATCTAAGCGCATTGCTATTCACTTTGTCGAAAAATGGAAATCACTTCGAAATACAGATAAGTATATCTATCGTGATATTGGATTGAACCCACCCGCTTTTATTGACCAAGAGTGGATAGGTGCCGTCTTCACACCCGATGATCGTAAAAGCCCTGAGCAGTGTGAAAAATTGGCTCTATCAAACCAGTTGTTCAGCGAGTTAGCTCAGGCGGATATCATTTTGATCTCCTCCCCCATGTACAACTATGGAATGCCCGCCCCTCTTAAAGCGTGGTTCGATCAGGTCATGCGCATCAATAAAACATTTAGCTTTGACTTAGCGCGGGGAGACTATCCCATTGAGCCTCTGTTATCAGGGAAAACGCTGGTTTTAGTGACCTCATGCGGAGAGTTTGGCTTTGGCCCAGGAGGAGAACGTGAACATATGAATCACCTGGGGCCTCATATCAGAACCTTAAGCCGATACTTGGGCGTAAAATCATTTTATGAAATAAGTTCTGAATACCAGGAGTTTGGGGACGAACGGCACCAAAAATCAGTAACAGATGCGCTTAATAGGGCGGGATTACTAGCGACTAAATTGGTCGGCGCTGACTCACACCCTGCAAACTCGCCATATTTAAAATGAGTGGAATCGCCAAGATAAACAACATTCGCTTTACATGGCGTGATAATCGTGAGGTAGCATAATCACTGGCTAGTAGTGATGTAAGCAGGAAGGCGTCTGGAAGCGGCAAAGGAGTGCCATGTAAGCGGCAACTACGCTTATGAATGTTATGCGCTTTCAGTTTCCCTTTAACTGGTTTATTTAGTTCAGCTTAATTCTTAAAGGTCATATTCGTCATGGCATCGGCCACCCAAGAGCATCCATCACATCCCGCTTTCCAGTCAGGTGCGTACATAAAGTGATAAACAATGAGTTGGCGGCGCCCTCCGAATAATTCGAGAAACGACGTAGTGCCATTGACGCCATGGAAATCGTAGTTCTTTTCTACTTTCACCATGGGCAACTTTCTACGCTCAGCGCTCAAAGCGTCGCGTGCACGGGTCAGTGCTTTCTCTTTTATAAGTAGCTGATTCAGCGCTACTTCCCACTCTTCTGAAGATACGATACTCGGCAGCGGCTGTTTAGTTGTCGCCATTACCTGACTCTCCTATGTATTCCATGAGCGGCGTTGAGCCGCGTCAGCACTGACAATCTTCGCCAAGACAGTGAAGAGCACTTACACTGCCAAGCGGCGGTGGTACGCATCGAGACATTTATGCCACGCTGGCCGATCGTGGCAGCGCATCAAGTAGGAAGTCACATTAGGGAACATATACACAGTAATCATCATCAATTCCCTCTCGAAAGCGGCTGCCCAAAACGGGGCTACGGCCGAATGACCGAACTATTACCTAGTCGTTCGAGAGTGAGCGAAATCGACAAGCTCCGATGTATTTTCTTATTCCCAATGGCCGCCACAAACAGCGTGATGAGTAAGCTTCTTTCAACAATATTCGTCCTTATCGTCAGAACCTTCTCGCTGTTAGATACCAAGACACGCCTCAATAGATTTTCGTAGACAACAGGTGAGCGTATTGAACTCCACCTGCCTCTCTTCCCATCGGTCCTCAATATTTCCGAGGTAACCTTGCTGAGCGTAGTTCAATAAATCAGCGTGTTCCTTTGCCAGTTGCCCTCCCGCCCACTCCGCTGCCGCATCTTTTGAAGCAATTTCGCCCGTTGCTGCCGTCAACCACATGCGAGACAAGGTCAAGACGACATTACGTTCATCACCTGCTATTTCCGCCAGTAGTGTTGGCAAAGAGTCACGAATTGCCCTTCGGACATCCGCTACTGGCACCGGCTCGAAAACCTCTGCAGCATTAGCGCCATAAAGCGGCAGGCTGTTATCGACCACCTTTTTCAGAACAATGGCAAGGTCAGGATCATAGGCTGGATTCGGCACGCTTCCTGCCTCGAACTCTTCGCGCAACCACTCGCCGTATACAAATTCTGCCCGAGGCGGAAACCGCCAGGGTACAACATCAGAGATCGTGATAACCGTCAGCTCTACGGGCCTAACAGAACGAGCATTTCCCATAGCTCCCGAAACCTTCATCAACTGAGCAACCAAAGATTTCCTCTGTTTAAAGGTTGGCGGGGCATCAACTGCCACCAGAATATCGACATCGCTATTACGCTTTAAGCCGCCCACAACAGCAGAGCCGAAAAGATAAATACCCACAACCGACTCGCCAAGCACGTCTTCAACGACGGACTGCGCTTGTTTCGCTTCATCTGGAATCACTGCATTCATCATCTTTTCTGACCTGTGGTCTTTTCGCCCTAACGACAAGGTTCAGTTGACCACATGACACCCAGCAGAATGCGAGGCGTCTGTCGCCATGTGTTGAGCATTACTTCGCATGATCGTAACCTCTATCAGCAAACGCTAGCAGACAGAATCCATTACCAAATGGATCGCTCATTCCCGCAAGTTTGCCCCAGGCGAACGACGTGATTTCCCCTTCCAGGGCAGCGCCCGCCGAAACGGCCTGCGTTACTGCCGCGTTAATATCTTCAACAATAAAATCCAGATGTACTGGTGTCCAATGGCGCTTGTAGTCACGTTGAAGGGAGGTACCGGGAGCAGCAGCGCTCGCATCAGGCTGCTCGATCAGGTAAATAGGGGCAGGCCCTCCGCCCATCTCTGCAACCGTATCGCCAAATAGCCGCCGAATGAGTTGTAAACCGAGGCCACTTTCGTAGAAGGAAATTGCTTTCCCAATCTCCTCCACATCTATATTTACGATGAACTGCATACACATCCTCAACGATCTACTCGACGCTGCGCGCAACAGTGGCTTTGAAGCAGAGACAAAGACATCCAAGCACCGCGCTTGATTAGCTGCTGCTTAGCATGTATGCCGCGAGGATTTAATATCTAGCCCCTGAAAGAGTCGATGCTTAATTTACTTATTGGAGAATTACTCGAACATCAGGGTCAGCGTAATATTGATTATGAATAACGTTACACTGACCCCAACTTTTAACGACTAATTTTTTTAACAACTAGCTCTTTAACGGCTAGCAAGCATCTTTCTGATTTCGTCATTCAGCTCTTTGAACACGTGCCGTGGGCTGACTTCATCAAGCATCTCGACGATTCGCTGGGTTTGCGCTACCGTCAAATCACGATTGCCGGTGATGCTTTCAAGCTTTACTTTCACCACGTGATCGCGAATATCATCTACTGACGCATGATTGGCAATCATGTCGGAGATGGTCTTGCTCGACTTGGCAAACTGAATAAAATCCTTATTTAACAGGTCGTAGGATAATTCGCCTTTACGATTGGTGTAGGTCTTAACTATCGCTTCATACTCAGCGCTATCCACCGTTGCCAATTCCTCAGCACTCTCCTCCTGGGTGCTGGCGTCCTCTTTTTCACCGCTGAGTTTGACTTTCCCGCGCCGTGAATAGGGCATGCCGGCCGTCAGTTCCATGACTTCCTTGAAAGCCTCAAGGGGGAACAGTTTCAGATCGGTATTATGTGAAGGATCGGGTTCTCCCGACTTGCGATTGAGGGTGGCGATCCCCGGTTGGCCGGTATCGTAGCGCATGATAACAATGCCGGAATGACCACCACGAAGTTTCTGGCGATAAGCAGCGGCTTCGATCGTAGATAGCTCAACCATTATGGTTCTGATCATAAAAATGTCCTTATATTTTGAGATTAGTACCAAACATTGGCCTATATAACGCTAAGCGCACCAGAATATTCAGCCCCAGATGCGCACGGCGTCCTTTAACCGTAGCAGAGTTCTCGATGGGGAGCGGGATTGGCTATCCATTTTCATCAACATCGAACTGGGTGGCATCGGGCTGGGGTACTTGCCCCACCTTTCCTTGCAACTGGCGCTCTGCTTGAGCCTAGGGTTAGGTGCCGTGGTAGGGACCGTCGCTGCTCTCCCTGGGGTACTGGCGGATGCTCGCATTGCTCGACTCCCAAGGCACTCTGTGTTCGAGCCACATCTCCCGACTTGGCGGGAACAGTTCTGGACGGTCTAGCGATAGAGTTGTGACGTCCATCATATCGGGATCATCCGCACTCACATAGGTAATGGGACTACCGCATTTGCCACAGAACGTGCGCTCGACGCCTGGAGACGAGGTAAATTGCTGCGGAGGATCGCCCAGCAGCTCGAAGCAGCCTCGGTTGACCGTGAGCCAACCTACGGAAGGCGCCGAGCTCGTTCTTCTGCAGGTATTGCAGTGACATATGATGGACAAAAGCGGAGGTCCAATGATGCGATAGCGCACCGCCGAACAAAAGCAACCACCCTCGGCAGTTTGGGGTCTGGATGGTTCTGTCATGATAGCTCTCCCCGGGGTGCGTTGAACCTGACGTGGTGGTAGCACGCCGCTGATAGTACCTCTCCAGAGTACTAGTAAGTTCTATCACTTCCATTCAACTAACTTATAGGAATGCGTAACGCTTTGCACAGCGGTGCCATTGGAATAGTGACAAAGGAGCTATAGAATTATGCAGACGATCAAGCTAGGCGGCGTAAGCGTACCCCGTATAGGCCAGGGCACCTGGCATATGGGCGAGAATGCCGGGCAGCGGCAGGCTGAGGTCAGGGCGTTGCGTGAAGGTCTCGATCTGGGCATGACGCTGATCGATACCGCGGAGATGTATGCAGAGGGCGGCGCAGAAGAGGTCGTTGGCCAAGCAATCCGCGGTCGGCGCGATGAAGTGTATCTGGTCAGCAAGGTCTACCCACACAACGCCAGCACCGAAGGTGTTCAAGCCGCCTGCGAGCGCAGTCTGCGACGATTGGGCACCGACACTATCGATCTCTACTTGCTGCACTGGCGCGGCCAGTACCCGCTGAGCGAAACAGTGGAAGCTTTTGAGCGGCTGCGTGAACAGGGCAAAATCCTGCGCTGGGGCGTGTCGAACTTTGATATTGACGACTTGTCAGAGCTCGACACGCCCGCTTGCACCACCAATCAGGTGCTCTACAACCCCGAAGCACGGGGCATTGAATACGACCTGCTGCCCTGGCAAGCACAACAAAACATGCCGCTCATGGCCTACTGCCCGATCGGGCAAGGTGGCGCACTATTGAAGGACGCCGCCCTACAACGCATCGCCGACAAACACAGCGCCACCACCGCGCAAGTCGCCCTCGCCTGGGCACTGCGCCATCCCGGCGTGTTTGCTATTCCTAAAGCCGTGAATCTGGATCACCTTAAACAGAACTGTGATGCAGATAATGTCAGACTCGACGACGATGATCTGGCACAAATCGACACCGCCTATCCCCCGCCAACGCGCAAGCACTCATTGAAGATGGTGTGAGGACGAACCATTAACGGCCCAGGAAAGGAGCGATGTCATGTCACTGCCCGCCCCACAACGAAATGCCTGGATCAGCTTTCTCGCCCACCTGCTGTTTATTCTTGCTGCGTGGACGCTGTTCATCAAATACCTGTTCCCCGTTGGCTATGCGCTGGCATACGGGGAACCTTGGCCACGTTATATCTATTGGGATCTCTGGCCAGTGGCCCACATCTGGCTAGGCTGGGCGCTGCTCGAACGGCCTCGCTATACGCGCGCATTGGCGGTGGGCATGTCTGTTATTGAAATCCTCATTATCTGTACCCTGTTCGCCCGTTTTCTCGCCGACCCCGAGTGGTCGATCTGGCGCACCAACTGGTTTGTGAATAAGGTGTTTGTGCTGACATGCTTTGTGCTGGTGTTGGCTGCCACGGTGCCGATTCAAAAAAACCTGAAGGAGCGACCGCTATGAGCTATCACATCAGGTATCGCATCAAGCATCGCATCACGCGCAGACAAATCCTTAAGCTCATGGGTGCCACGCTTGCCGCCATGATGTTGCCAAGCGTACCGCTGTTTGCCAATACCAGGGGGATACACCAGAAGGCCTTTGCGGGCACTGACAAAAAGCTGCCCGTGATTGGTATGGGAACCTGGCGCACCTTCAACGTTGGCAGCGACACGACGTTGCTCGATGCACGTACCGAGGTGGTTAAGGCATTTTTCGAGCATGGCGGTGGCCTGATCGACTCTTCGCCCATGTATGGCTCGGCCCCGGATGTAATGGGCTATGCCTTACAAGAACTCGGCACGCCCGAGAGCCTGTTTTCCGCAGAGAAGGTCTGGAGCCCCGCCGGTGGCTCATCCCGCGAGCAGGTGGCGGAGCTGAAAGAGCGCTGGAAGGTAGAGCACTTCGACCTGGTGCAGGTCCATAACCTGGCCGACTGGCGCGAGCACCTGGCAGCGCTGCAGGAGATAAAAGCCGAAGGCCTCATCTGTCATGTCGGCATTACCACCTCACACGGGCGCCGCCACAACGAAATTGAGCAGATCATGACGTCAGAGGATATCGACTTTGTTCAGCTCACCTACAACATCACCCACCGCGAGGCCGAAAACCGGCTACTGCCCCTAGCAGAAGAACGGGGCATCGGCGTAATCGCCAATCGGCCTTATGATGGCAGCAGCCTTATCCAGAACCTCAAGCGCCGTAACGCGCCATTGCCCGAGTGGGCACAGGAGGAATGTGGCTGCACAACCTGGGCGGACTTTCTGCTGAAGTTTATCGTCAGCCACCCTGCCATCACCTGCGCGATACCCGCCACCACCCAGGTCGAACATATGCACGAGAACATGCGCGCTGGCCACTCCCCCATGCCTTCGGCCGTTGCCCGGCAGCGGATGGCCGCCTATATCGAGTCATTATGAACGAGTGGACGAGCTACCAGCTGCAGGACTTTATTCCCTTCACTGCGGATGTTTACTTTCGTCTGCTGGAGCGCATGGGCGAAACCTTCTGGCCGTTGCATTTGCTAACCCTTGCCCTGGGCACCGCCACCCTTGTTCTGGCACTGAAACACCGCACGCGACTCGCCTGCCTGCTACCCGCCCCGCTGTGGGCCTTCGTCGCCGTCGCGTTTTTCATTCAGCACTATGCAGAGCTCAACTGGGCCGGGGGCTATGTTGGCTACGCTTTCATCGTCCAGGCTGTGCTGCTGGTAGTCATAGCGCTAACAGGGTGGGGAGTGGGTAACGCGCCACACGCAACAAAACCACCAGTTGCTATAGGCACAGCCATCACCCTCTTCGGCCTGATAGTAATGCCGCTGATGGCGCCGCTAAGCGGCGGTTCCTGGTACCAAGCAGAAGTGTTCGGCATACACGCCGACCCCACGGCGGTGACCACGTTGGGTCTGGTGCTTATCTTGCTCCGGGGCTTCGCTCTGTGGATCGCCGTCATCATTCCCGCGCTCTGGCTGATCGTTTCAGGCATGACTCTACAGGTGCTGGATTCCACGGGGGCCGCCGTGCTGTTCGCCGTACTGGTGATTGCGCTGGTTGGGCTAGCCTGGAAAAGCATCAAACCCAAGCGATAACGACACAGCACCGCACGCTACTGAAAATTATGACTTTTGGCATCCAAAGCCCAAAAACAACATGTCCAACGCCACGGAGATTTCATCCTGCTTCTCTGCAAGGCTACCAACGCCAGAGCGCAATTCACCTTCGGGTACAGCAGCCATATACTGAGTGGCCATTACTAGCTCCTGCCCCTCAATGCTAAATACAGGATTAAGCCGCTTGGCAGGGGACGGCGCGGTGGATTTGGGCAGCAGCGGCACAACAACGCGGATGTTCAAACCGCTGAGAAGGCCTGACTGAACGTCCAGCAGGTAGCCAGTCCCACCCTCATTTTCAAAAACGTCGAAACGAGCCATCAGAACTGACGGTGCCGTGCGAGAGGCAAACCGTTAGCTTCAACGTATGCGTTCGAGCTTGCCAGGGCGCTAGCATTTTCTTTCAGCCACTTCTCCTGCTTATGACGTTTCACAGCTTCCGCAATCCCCGCCTCTGCGGATCGTGAGACATTGATTCCCAAGCTTTTTGCCTCTTTGAGAAGAACACTATCTAGCGATAAGTTCGTTGGTTTTCGGGTGGATTTGGTAACTTCAGCAGCGTGCATGGTTCAATCCTCGCGCGGAACTATAAACTTATAATATGCGCATACTATTTGCGCAACAAGTTTGCGCTGCGGCAGACCTTGTTCGAACAGCGCTTCAATCTCATCGGCATGGCGACTGACGAAGCTGGCCAGTGTGGTGAAGTGGGGAACGGTATCGCAGGAAAGGGCTTTGAAAATGATATTGGTCTCACAGCACCACTGCATCTCGCGGCTGGAGGTGATGCCTTTGGAGTAGGCAAACAGGATGATCTTCAGCAGGATGGCTGGATCACAGGCCAGCCGACCTGTCGCGTCGTTGCGATACGTGGGATGGAAAACCGACAAGTCGAGTTTATGCTCGATCAGGTAATGCACTGCGTGCTCAAAGGTGCCGGGTTGGAATTGATCTTGGTAGTTGATCACCACCATGGCATTTTGATCGTGGTTATAAGGCTTGAAGCGCGGCATACTGACCGCTCCTCATCTGTTTTTCCGATTCTACTAAAACTTAGGCGTCAGCGGGGTTTTTCTACAGCCTCAACGCCGCCGCGCATGCGCGCGAACTTATGAGCGTCGCAGGGGCCGAAGGCCCCGAATGACGCGGTTTGTTATATGATATTCCAACTATGTGTTACAATTCCTTACATTGAAACACACTCTGGAATAATTACCATGAAAAGCGAAATGCTTAGCACACGCATAGATCATGACACAAAAGTTGCTTTTACAAACATTTGCGATGGTGTCGGGCTAAGCCCATCTCAGGCACTCAAGCTTTTTGCCCGTGCCGTCATCAATCATGGCGGTATACCTTTTGAGCTTAAAGCGCGTCAACCAAATGGAACAACTGCCGCTGCAATCAAAGAATTGGTTGAAGGTAAAGGCAAACAAAGCCCATCTATCGATGATATGTTCAACGAGTTGACCGAAGGCAAGGTTCGAAATGCTCACTCTTGAATATTCAACTCAATTTAAAAAAGATTTCAAAAAATTGCTAAAACGCCTATTCCTGACATTCTGAAAGTTGGGAATATCATCTCCCAGCACCAGCGCGGTGAATCACTCGCGCCAAAAAATGTTGACCATCCTCTCACTGGAAACTGGCTCGGCTTTAGAGATTGCCACATCAAGCCAGACCTCGGTTTAATCTACAGAATTGCTAATAACACCCTGCAACTTGCTCGAATTGGCTCTCACAGCGAAATTTTCTAGTTACACCAAAGATCACATAACGAGGCTGTAGAAAAACCCAATTTCAAGATACCTCTACTGCCTGCTGTCTTAATCTATTTTCCCGACCATCACGTTGACCGATTTTCTTAATACGGTTACTTCGACATTGATTCATCGTGCCGCCGCTCATAACTAAGGAGACTCTGAAAAAGTCACATGGAAGCTTGCCTGACACGTAACGCCGAACTAAGCCGCTGGCCGTAGCGTAGGTCAATCGGCTTGTGCGGTGTGTTATGCGTGGCCGAATCTTGCTGCCACTGGACTTGAATCGTGCAACTAAGACTTGTCGAAGGGCATAGAGGATATAGCGCCCTAAGCAGGTTGCCTCGACTCGGTGGTGTTGCCGAGAAGACGTTCGATCAGATCGGCAGCCTTCATTGCTCCACCACCCTCGTGCAGAGTCGCCGCAAGAGTGCGGGCCAAAGCTGTGTATGACGAATCGTCCAGCAGTGTCTCGACGGTTGTCCGTAGTTCCCTCGTGCTGATCTTCTGCCCACTAAGGTGTTGCCGCAGCACAAGACCCGCGCCCCGGTCCGCGACAGCCTGGCCGATAAGGAATTGCTCAACCTGCTGGGGGATCACGACCATCGGCACCTCGAAATGGAGCCCCTCCATCACACTGTTCATTCCGCCGTGCGTCACGAACACCGCCGCCTGCCGCAGCACCGCGAGTTGGGGCACGACGGCCCGCACCACTATGTTCGAGGACGCTGACTCAAAATCGCTGGGGTCCATGGCACGGCCGACGACCAGTAGCACGTTCGCAGGCAGCGTTGCGAAAGCATCGATGCAAGACCTGAAAAAGTCTTCGCCCCCACGGTGCAGTGTCCCCAGGGATACCAGCAACAGGGGAGTTTCGTCTTCAAGGAGGCGTTCGAGTTGCCGATCAATCTCCCCGGAGTGTGGCGCGGTATCGATGGAAGGGCCGACGAAGTGGCTACTCGCATCGCACCGGTCATCGGGAGATTGAATCCATGCAGGAATTGGGAAAATCGTTAGATCACCTCGGGCCGGGAATATCGGACTCGATGGCAGGAGGTCACGACCGGGGCTTCGCAGAAGCCGGCGTCGCGCGCCGAGGGTTCCCGGCAGAGAAGTCGCGGTCTCCCACGCTACGGCGAGAGGCTCGCGTACAGTCAAACTGCGGAACGCGGAGCGTTGACGAGGATCGTGGTCATAAGAGAGATCGCTGGACGGCGCAGACGGGTTGCGAGCATTCGCCCCCATAGGGCGTTCGAGTCGAACATGATCGCGTCCGGCGGGTTCTCCCGCAGTTCCGACTCCAGCAGCGGCAACAGCGTCTGCGTCGCCTCCAGTAGTCGCTGTACGACCTTCGCCGATCCGCCGTGAGCGTTGGCATCGGCAATTACTTTGGAGGAGATGGTCCCGTCGGGATAGGCGCGAAAGGTGGCCCCAGCCTGCTCGGCAACGGAGCGGAACTCCTCGGTGACGTAGAAAGTGACGTCGATGCCGCGCCGGACCAGTTCGCGGACTAGCGGTGCGCTAGGGTTGACATGGCCAGCTGCTGGCATGGCGATCATGACGATACGGATCATCGGCACCTCCGTGCGGGATTGTCTTATTAGCAGACGCTTGAATGGTTAACTGCAGACCAAGCGCTTTAGCAACTTTAGCTACGGTAGCAAAGGTAGGGTTACCTTCTGGTGATAATGCCTTATACAGCCCTTCCCGTGTCAGTCCCGCATCCCTCGCAAGTTGACTCATATTTTGCGCGCGAGCGACAACACTTAAAGCATGAACAATAAATGCCGAATCGTCACCGGCCTCTTCAATGCATGCCTCAAGATAAAGTTGGACATCTTCATGGGTTTTAAGATGTTCTGCTGAGTTCCAACGTTTAGTTTTAACGTTCATAGCCTATACCTCTAATTGCTTCGCAATTTCTTTGGCTTTAGCGATATCTGCTTGTTGAGAGCTTTTATCACCACCTGAAAGTAAAATCACAACAACAGGCCCCTTCTGAACAAAATAGACTCGGTAGCCTGGTCCGTAGAAAATACGGAGCTCGCTTATACCATCACCTACTGGCTCTACGTCCCCAAAGTGCCCCATCTCAACGCGATCGATACGCGCCTGGATCCTCGCTTTTGCTCTGCGATCCTTGAGAGAGTTAAACCATTTTGAGAAGTAAGCGTTCATTCCAAGACGTAGTTGACCTACTTCACGTCCCGGAGAGGTCTCAATAACTCCGGCGAGACCTTGTACTGCTTCCTGCCATCCTC